>USEE01000121.1 GCA_900553645.1 uncultured Eubacteriales bacterium | reverse complement strand
GAATTAAGGCGCGCCGCCGGGCTGCTTTCCCCCGACGGCGTGCGGCTTGTTTACTTTTTCAGGCTTAGACTGAACTTGCGGGTGTTTCTTGCGCGCATGGCCTGCGCAGCCATTGCCTCCACCTCGGCTATGTCCTGATCGCGCGTGAACGACTTCCACTTAAACGTACAGATAATGCCTACCGCCAGCATAGTTACCGCACGCATGAGCGTGGTAAACTGAACCGAATATATGTCCAGCCCCAGCAGCTGTATCGTGGTGTCGCCGGTGATGCCGCTGACGTATGTGCCTGTCATCAGGCCCAGGAATGCAAACAGGTTACAGCCGATGCAGTAGAACGCTATGTGCGTGGTGGAATTTTCCTCAGGCAGATTCATGTAAAGCACGTTGGCATAGGAGAAGTTCATGCCCACGCTGAGGAAATTCTGCCAGATGCACAGCGGCACGTACATCCATGTGGACTGCTTGGTCATGAAGAAGAACAGGCACTCGGTAGGCACCCAGATGAGGTTGGCTATGCCGAACGTCTTTATCCACGAATAGCGCGCCAGCACCTTCTTCCAAAGCGGCGTGGTTACAATCAATATTATCGTATACATAACCGACATTGTATTTATCAGCGTATACGAAAACTCCATGTGGTTTAGCAGATGGTATGACCATAGGCCGTTATTGAGGTTGCCGATGTAGTTCCAGAAGAACATCAGCAACAGACAGTACAGGAACTTGCGGTACTTAAACGGCAGCGTGAATACCTGTACGAGGCGTATGCGCGGGCTTTCCGGGTACGGGAATTCCTTGGCGCAGGCCTGCATCGACACGTCGATGATTACAAGGAAGAACGCGAAATAGCGAAAGCCCAGTATCAGCTGACTCTGATATTTCGAACCGGCGACCGCATCGGTAATGATCGCGCTGAGGAGCAGCACCGCGCTGGACATTATCGAGGCGAAAATCTGGTTAAGCACGATATAGCGCGTGCGGCGCTCGTTGTCCTCAGGATAGAAATAATAAAACCACGGCGTAAAGCCGGGACTGAACAGCGCATACTCGGCATAGGCCACGAACAGTATCACGATGAACCACACCAGCCGCGCGTGCGGGTCGATGACGAATTGCGGCATCAGCGTTGTCGCGATTATGTACAGGCCGTAGAACACCAGCTTGGAGGCGATAAGCACGCCTTTTCGCTTTTTGAAGCGCTCCAGCACCATGGACGAAAACACGCTCAGGCAACTGGCTATATATGGTATAAATGAGATTATACCTACGCCGGTTATCGATATATCGTACAACGACAGAAAGCCGGTGTAAAATATGCCCGTGATGAAAACGTTGTAAAACGCCGTCATAAGCGCGCTGCCCAGACTTATGAGGCGGCCCTTTGCATAGTCGTCCTTCAGATTGTAAATATCGTGTAACGACGACATCTGTGCCCTGAGGTCAAATTTCTTCATCGCATATGCCCTCCACCCGTCAATTGACGCCCTCATTTTATCACACTGACCGAGTAAAGGCAATGAGTATATATTTATTTTCAGCACTTGGATTTAACTTTATGAAAAACATATAAAATGGGCGGGCGGCGAATATGACGCTTCACCGCCCGCATTAAAATTGCGATTTTTATTATACTCCGCGCATACACACCGCCAGCATTCCGGGGCCGGTATGCACCAGCAGCGACGCGCCCAGATCGCGTATCTGACCCACGCGCACGTTGCAAATTTTCTTTATTCCGTCCAGCACGCGCACCGCGTCGTCGGGCGCGCAGCCGTGCAGCACGGTTACGTCGCACTCAGCGCTGCCCATCATGTCGCGCGCCAGATCGCACAGGCGCGATATTGCCCGGCGCGCGCCGGGGGCCTTGGTCAGCGTATAGTATTTGCCCTCGTCGTTGCAGGATATTATGGGCTTTATATTCAATAGCTTGCCCACCGTGCCCGCGACAAGCCCTATGCGTCCACCCTTTATCAGATAGTCAAGCGTGGGCACATAGAAGTAGCCCTTGACCTGAGGACGATACGCCTCCAGCGCAGATGCGTATTTGCCGAACTCTAACCCGCCGTCGCGCAGTTCGACTGCCTTCATCACAAAATAGCCCAGACCCATCGACAGATATTTGCTGTCGAACAATTCGACCTCAATATCATGATGCTCCTGACAGTACATGCGCGCCATGTTGAACGTACCCGACAGGCCGCTGGAAATCATAACGAATACCGCATGATGTATGCCGCGGGCGCGCATCTGATCGAATACCGCGTCTATATCGTCGGGGCCGGGCTGCGAAGTGGAAGGAATTTCGTGAGGCATACGCCGCAGCACCTCGTCACTGGATATGTCCAGTCCGCATCTGTATTCGCCCTCGGGGTATATCAGTCTTAGCGGCAGCACGAATATGTCGTGCTGATTTATATATTCCTGGGACAGGTCGCACGCGCTGTCCGTTACGATTGCAATCTGCTCTTTCATGAGAAATCACATCCCTGCCTTAATAGTCATGACCTTTCAAACCGCATTACGCAGTCACTAATATTATCTCACACGTTACGCTTAATTACAAGGGCAGGATTATAAAGCCATTGTGACAATTGCGTGGGCATGATTGTGATTTGAACATCATATTTGTGCTTTAAGACCGCAAATTGCACGTTTGGCGCGAGTTGACTTGCAAAGCGGCGGCGCTGATGTTACAATTGGTATAAACATAGCAGGATTTATCTGGAGGCGCTTAACTTAGATGAACTTTATTTACTGGCTGCAGCAGATGCGCACGCCGCTGGGCGAGGCGGTCTTTAGCGTCATAACCAACTTCGGTTCGGACATAATGATGATAATGGCGCTATGCGCGTTTTTGTGGATATTCGGGCGCAGGGCCGCGCTCAGGCTGGCCATATCGTACGCGGGCACCGGGCTTGTCAATCAACTGCTGAAGATCATATTCGCCGTGCCCAGACCGTGGGTGCTGGACGACCGCATAGTGCCCGCGCAAAGCGCAGTCAAGGGCGCGCACGGCTACTCCTTCCCCAGCGGGCATTCGCAGACGGCGGCGTGCATATTCACGACGATTGCAATGTACTTCCGGCGCAAGTGGCTTACTATAACGTGCGCCGTATTGGTGGCGGCGGTTATGCTGTCGCGCATGTATCTGGGCGTACACACTCCGTGGGACGTGCTGACCGGTTGCATCGTCAGTCTGATACTTACAATCATAATAAACCGGCTGCTCGACCGCGCGGAACACAGCGTCAACTATATACGCTATACATTTATCGTGGGCGTGGCGGCCTCCGTCGTAATGGTGGGCATAACGATTGCAAAGGCATTGGGCGGCGCGGCGTCGGCTGAATCGACCAAGAGCCTTTGCGAGGTAGCCGGCATGACTCTGGGCTTTGTAAGCGGACTGTACATCGACGCACGCACGCCGGAGACGCGACTGCCCTATCGTGTAAGCATACCCATGTTCATACTTGGCATAGGCGTAGTGATCGCGCTAAGGGCGCTGCTGAGTGCAATACTGGGCAAGCTGCCGGGCGTGCTGTGGCAGGATTTTGTAAGGGATGCACTGGTTACCGCGTACATAACCGGCGTTCACCCGGCGATAATGCGCGGCGTGGCGCAGCACGTACACGACTCGAAGCGCGCCTGAAGCCACTTTATGGAGGTATAAACAATGTGTATTATAAATATAGACGGCTCGGCCGTAAATTATACTGAGGGCATGACTTATATCGACGCGATACGCGCGACTAATCCCGAGCGTGCGGACGGCGCGCTTGCCGTGCGCGTCGCGGGCATCATACGCGGGCTGGACGAGAAGATACAGCCGGGCGCGGACGCGGTTACGCTCGACTTCACCAACGAGGAAGGGCGGCGCGTATACGAACGTTCATTGCGGTTTGTATTTCTGCTGGCCATGCACCAGATGTATCCGGGCAAGCGCGTGCGGTTTGAAAACTCGATGGGCGGCGGCGTCTACATTACTCTTCCGGACGACGTATTCCTGTCCACGCCCGCGGTAAGCCGCATACAGGCGCGTATGCGCGAACTGATAAGCGCCGACATGCCGTTTACCCGCATGGAGGTAAGTCAGGCAGAGGCGCTCGATTACTTCTACGATTGCGGCTGGGACGACAAGGTTGAGCTGCTGCGCTACCGTGCGGAGGAGAATTTCTGCCTGTACGAATGCGGCGGGCTGAAAGAATATTTCTACGGCGTGATGGCACCCTCGACGGGATATGTGCGCACGTTTGCGCTGCATTTCTGTATGCCGGGCATAATGCTGATGCTGCCCGACAAGGCCGACTGTACCCGGCCGAGGCCGTTTATCGAGCAGCCCAAGCTGGCGCGCGTGCTGGCCGAGACTGCGCGCTGGAACGAGATACTCGGCTGCAGCAATGTAGCCGACCTCAACCGCATGACGATCGACCGTTCGCTGCGCGAGTTCATTCGCGTTAACGAAGCGCTTCAGGCACGCGCAATCGCCGACATCGCCGACCGGTTTGTGGAAAGCGGCGCACGGGTCATGCTGATCGCGGGGCCGTCCTCGTCGGGCAAGACCACGTTTACCCACCGCATGGCGATTGAACTGCGCGTGCTGGGGCTGAAGCCGCTTTTGATTTCGCTGGACGACTACTACCTCAGCCGCGACGAGATGACCCCGCGCGCGGACGGCACGTATGATCTGGAGGCGCTTGAGGCGCTGGACGTGCGGCTGTTCAACGAGCAGCTTGTAAGCCTGCTTCAGGGACAGTCTGTGCATCTGTCTCGCTTCGACTTTACTAAAAAGCGCCGGTCGCTCAGCGACACCGCAACGCAGCTTATGCCCGGCCAGCCCATCATTATAGAGGGCATACACGGCCTGAACGACGCGCTGACGCCCGATATAACCAACGGTGCAAAGTTCCGCGTGTACATAAGCGCGCTCACTCAGCTCAATCTGGACGACCACAACCGCATACGCACGACCGACGCGCGGCTTATCAGGCGCATGGTGCGCGACTATCAGTTCCGCGCCAGCCCGGTCGACCGCACGTTCGACATGTGGCCCGACGTGGTGCGCGGCGAGGAGAAGAACATATTCCGCTTTCAGGAGCACGCCGACGTTATGTTCAATTCGTCGCTGATGTACGAGCTGGCCATACTAAAGGGATACGCGGTGCCGCTGCTGAGTGCAGTCAGCCCCGACAGCCCGCACTATACCAAGGCACGGCGGCTGTTGGACTTCCTAAGCTACTTTGTCGAGGCACACGTCGAGGACGAGGTGCCGGTCAATTCCATACTGCGGGAGTTCATCGGCGGGTGTTGCTTCTATCGGGATAAGGATTGATTTAAGTTGCTTACTATGGCCCGGTGCCGAAAATGCGCCGGGCTTTTTTTATTATGCTGGTTAAGGCAGTCGATTTTTTGACAGACTATCGAATATGCTTTTCATTGTTAAGGTGGACATTGGTGCTTTGACTAGAGTGTGCCTCAAGCGGGACAATCCGCAAGTTCGAGCAGATTTTGTGTCAGTTCAAGGAAGAG
>USEE01000120.1 GCA_900553645.1 uncultured Eubacteriales bacterium | reverse complement strand
GCAAACGGCGCATTTATTCTTATTTCAAATATCGCCTGCCGCATATTCGGGCAATGTATGTTAAAGCATAAGGTTTTCCATCTTTTTTACGCGTTTAAGGCATACGTGCAATTCCGTTGTCCACATAACACAGCGCTGTTTTTTGCCTGAACGCAATGCGCCGCGGCGGAGTTTTTAATGTATATGCGCTCAATTTTTGCACAGCACGTACCAATATCTATAAATTGCTTCCATTCAGACCGATAATCTGATATAATCACATTATGCAATGCATTGTCAGGCGATCTATGCCGACGAAAGCTCACCCGTTATATAAGTATATGTTATGAGGTGAATGGAAATGGATTACAGATGCGATAAGCGCAATACGCTCTGGTACCGTCAAAGCGCTGACAAGTGGACTGAAGCTCTGCCCATTGGCAACGGCCGCATTGGCGCCATGATGTTCAGCGGCGTAAAGGACGAGCGCGTGGCGCTCAACGAGGACACGCTGTGGTCCGGCTATCCGCGCAGCAAGAACAATCCCGACGCGCACAAATACTACGCCGAAGCCCAGCGCCTTGCCGCGGAGGGCCGCCTCAAGGAAGCGCAGACGCTCATAGAGGATCACATGGAGGGCGAATTCTCCGAGTGCTACCTGCCCATGGGCGATATGTACATACAGCACGACATTGAAGGCGACGTACAAAACTACACCCGGCTGCTCGACATGCGTTCCGGGCTTAATATATGCGAATTTGACGCGGGCGACGCGCACTTCAAGCGCACGTCGTTCATATCCTATCCCGATCAGGTAATGGTCATGTTCATAGAGAGCAGCAAGTCGGGCAGCGTGAATTTCTCCGCGCAGTTTGAAAGCCAGCTGCGCAGCGATATTATCGCCGAAGGCAGCGCCATATGCGCCGACCTGCGCGCGCCGTCGCGCGCCAAGCCGGTCTATGTGGACGAAAAGGACGCCGTAACGTATTCCGACGATCCGGAAAAGATGGGCATACGCTGCCGCGCCGTAATATCCGCCAGCGCCGACGGCGGCAATATAGGCAGCGCCGACGGCCGTATAAACGTTCGCGGCGCGGACAGCGCGATGATAATAATCGCCGCGCGCACCAGCTTCAACGGCGCCGACAAGTCCCCCGAGATCGAGGGCCGCGATGAAAAGGCCGACGTCGCGCGCGATTTGGACGCGATAAAGGGCTTTGAATCCGACCGGCTGCTGGAGCGCCATCTGAGCGACTTTGTGCCGCTGTTCGACCGCGTGCGGTTTGAGCTTGCGGGCGAGCCGGACGACATGCCGACCGACGAGCGCCTGCGCCGCTTCCGCGACGAGCAGAACGATCCCCTGCTTTACGAGCAGATATTCCACTACGGCCGTTACCTGACGTTCTCCGCGTCGCGCCCGGGCACCGTCGCGACCAACCTGCAGGGCATATGGAACCCGCACCTGCGCGCGCCCTGGTCGAGCAACTTCACGGTAAACATAAACACCGAAATGAACTACTGGCCCGCCGAGGTGTGCGGCATGAGCGACATGCATCAGCCGCTAATGGCGCTAATCCAGGCGATGCGCAAAAACGGGCGCGAAACCGCGCGTCTGCACTACGGCGCGGAAGGCTCCGTGGCGCACCACAACACCGATATATGGGCCATGACCAACCCCGTGGGCAACGGCAAGCGCGATTCGGCGGTATGGGCGTTCTGGCCGATGTCGTTCGGTTGGCTGTGCCGCCATATGGTGGATCATTACGAATACAACCCCGACGCGGACGCGCTCAAAAACGAAGTCGTGCCCACGCTTGAGGACTGCGCGCTCTTTTACCTGTCGGTACTGCGCGAGAACGACGAGGGCAAGCTGATAATCACGCCCATGACCTCGCCCGAAAACTCGTTCATATACGAGGGCGAAACGCGTGCCGTAGCGCGCTCGGCCGCAATGACCTGCGCGATAGTTTACGAGACGTTTGAAAACCTGCTGCGCCTGAGCGAAAAGGCGGGCATAGAGGACGACGTTACCCGCCGCGTGCGCGAAGCGCTGCCCAGGCTAAAGCAGTTCGACATAGGCTCCAAGGGCCAGCTGCTCGAATGGGACCGCGAGTACGAGGAGGCCGAGCCGCATCACCGCCACACCTCGCACATGTACGCGCTGCACCCGGCGCACCTCATAACCCCCGAGGCTGGCAAGCCCTCGGGCGCGGACTGCCCCGACGAGTATAAATCGCCCATAGGCAATCAGGCGGCGCTGGCCGACGCGTGCCGCGCCACGCTCAACCTGCGCGGCGACGACGGCACCGGCTGGGCGCTGGGCTGGAAGATAAACCACTGGGCGCGGCTGCTGGACGGCGACCATGCGTTCAGGCTGCTAAAGCGTCAGCTGCGCCTGGTCGAGGAGAGCGATTACAATTATAAGAAGGGCGGCGGCACCTACCCCAACATGTTCGACGCGCATCCGCCGTTCCAGATCGACGGCAACTACGGCACCTGCGCGGGCATAGCCGAGATGTTCTGCCAGGGCTATCGCGGCAATCTGCTGCTGCTGCCCGCCCTGCCCAGCGAGTGGAAGTCGGGCCACATGTACGGTCTGCGCGCACCGGGCGGGCTGACCGTGGACATAGACTTTGCGGACGGCAAGCTTAAGCTGGCGCGCCTGTACGCCGAGCACGATTTCGATCATCCGCTGCGCGTGGTATACGGCGATCATGTCAAGTACGTGAAGATCTCCGCCGGCCGCACTTACGAGCTGAAGGCTGAGGACTTCAATTAATCAACGCTCAGGGCGAGTTCTGAGCAAAGGTTTTCGACATTATTATAGTAGATTTTTAGTCCGTTTAAGCACGAACACCTCGACCCAGGCCAGACGCCTGGTCGGGGTGTTCTGCTGTTAAGGCTAGAAATTGCATCTGAAATCGCGAATAATGGCACTGATGTGACAGACTCATGACTGCGCCCTAAACCTGCCTTCCATCAAAATTTCTAAAGCATACGAATTGACCATTGAATAAAATTGAATATGTATGTATAGACTGTGCTCCACGCAGCCCATATTTAGGGAACTAAGTGGATTCTTATTTACATTTATGCAGTTTCATTACAGAAATATTCACGAAATGCACTATTAAGGAATTCCCCGAAGTGGTATAATCTTACCCGACACCTATACACAATTCGACGTAAGGAGATCACCGCAATGCACAATCATTTCAAACGGTTCAGCTGCATAGCCTTGGCTCTCGTACTCATGCTTGCCTGCACGAGCGCGTTTGCCTGCACCGGCTACTATGTTGGCAAAGATGCCAGTGAAAACGGCACCTACATCATCGGCCACACCGTCGACGCATTCACGACGTTCCAGTCCAAGCAGGTAGTCGTGCCGCACAGCGACGAGCCGGGCCGCACCTTCCAGATAGCGATGACCATCGACCAGATGTTCGCGGGCGAAAACCCCGAGCTGCCCACCATCCCGCTGCCGGATACCACCTACAAGTACACCGCCACTCCCTTCATGGATGGCAACTGGGCCAACGCCGTTGCCAACGAGATGGGCGTGACCATGACCGGCGCAATCACCGCGTATGCCTGCGAGCCGATCATGGAGGCCGATCCCTTCACCGAGGGCGGCGCTTCCGAGGGCTGGATCTGCGCCTATATCGCCGCCGTGTCCGCCACCGCGCGCGAGGCCGTTGAAAACTACGGTAAGGTAATGGCCGAGTACGGCGGAAGCGAATCCAACATCTTCTTCATAGCCGACCAGAACGAAGCGTGGTACATCGAGAGCTACACCGGCCATCAGTGGTGCGCGGTAAAGATGCCCGACGACTGCGCCGCGGTATTCGGCAACGAGTTCTCGCTGGGCACGCTGGAAGCGTACACCGAGGGCGAATCGCTGCTGCACTCCGACGATCTGTTCACCGTGCCCGAGACTGCCGGTACCGCCGCGTATGACGAGAATGGCAACATGGATCTGCTGCTGTCCTATTCCGGCCCCGACAGCTTCCACAACGGCGCTCATATGCGCACATGGTACGGCCACAAGCTGTTTGCTCCCTCCACTGTGGGCGACTACAACGAGACCGAGCGTTACGACCTGTTCTTCAAGCCCGACGAGAAGCTCTCTCTGAGCGATGTATTTGAGATGACCCGCTCCCGCTACGAGGGCACCGAGTACGATCCCGACGAAAACGGCCGCACCGATATGCGCGTTATCGCCATCGAGCGTCAGGTAACCTGCAGCGCGCTCGAGGTTTACCCCGATCTGCCCGCTGAGATGGCTACCACCAACTGGACCACTCTGGCCAACGCCGAGCACTCGGTATACCTGCCGATCAACACCCTCACCAACAGCCTGTCCGAGATGTTCAGCACCACTCCCGACGATCTGGAGGGTCTGAACTTCCGTTACGACCTGGGCTTTGCCCACACCCACTTCAAGCGCCTGTGTGCCCTGAGCGAGCAGGATCGCGAGCACTATGGCACCGGCGTTCGCGCTTACTGGAAGAGCGTGGAGGACGCGCTGGTGGCGGAATATCCGGCTGTGCTGGCTGAAACGGCGAAGCTCTACGCCGAAGACCCGGCGAAGGCGGCCGAATACCTGACCGAGTACACCGTGGAGAAGCAGGAAAAGGCGCTGGCCGACTGCGACACGATGTATGACGAGCTGACCTGGTATATGATTACCAACACCAGCACCCAGCGCTACAACAGCAGCCGCGGCGAGTTCAATACGTGGAATAACTTCGTGCCGTCGCTGGCGGAAGCGGAGTAAGGCTTCGAACAAAAACAGACAGAAGGGGAATCGCTCTTGCATGGGCGGTTCCTTTTTGACTTTCCGGTTGTGTAATCGGCTTTTTATGGTATAATGTTTCCCGTATACGGACAGGGGAGAGATGGGTATGGAGCAAAAGAAAGCCAAAAAAGTCTATGCGCGCTTCGGCACACAGGCGCGGCGGGATTGGAAGCGCGCGGGCAGAAAGACTGTGCGCAGCCACTACTGGCCGTCGGTGCTGCTGTGTCTGGTCGCGGCGTTTTTGGGCACGGAGTTCACCGGCTCGCTGGATGTGCTGCACCTGACGCAGCAGAAGTGGGATACGATTTCAAACTTTCTCGCGTCCTTCGGCAGGCCGGGCGCGGCGGCGAACAGCCGGGGCGTGTTTGCGATAGCCGTCAACAAGATTGCGGACGGTTCCCTTCAAAACATTGTGAACAACACCATCATGTCGCTGGCCGGATCGAGCGAATGGGGGCAGACGATTGCCATTGCGGTGAGCAGTTTGGTTTCGGCGATATACTGGGTGTTGATCACGAACACGTTCGCCGTCATTCTGCGCCGTCTGTTCATGGAGATGCGCGTCTATGAGGAAGTGCCGCCGTATCGCGCGCTCTATCTGCACAGCGCGCGCTGCTGGGGGCGCACGTCGCTGGCGCTGCTGCGCGTGGCCGTCCAGCGGGGGCTTTGGTGGCTGACGATCATCGGCGGCGCAATCAAGACGTTTTCGTATTATCTCTGCGGCTTCATTCTGGCGGAGAACCCGACCATGAAGGGCGGGGACGCGATTGCGCTGTCCCGA
>USEE01000119.1 GCA_900553645.1 uncultured Eubacteriales bacterium | reverse complement strand
TCGGCAGCGTCAGATGTGTATAAGAGACAGATCGTCGCCTACTTCATGGGTGAGAAGGACGTTACCTATACCCACGACGAGGCCACCGATACCTACAACCTGACCGACATGATACTGAAGGATCCCGAAGGCCGCAACTTCGAGCAGGTTCAGTCTCAGTGGTGCACCTGGGCGGGCGGCATGAACCCCTCCTGCGCGACCAACGAGCTGTTCAAGGGCGGCGAGACCTGGCCGGTATCCCTGGAATCCGCGGCTGGCCTTATCAAGTTCACCTATGACACCCACGAGGGCGGCGAGATGACCGACGGCGCTATCTGGGCTCCCTTCGTATTCGATCCGGACACCGCTTCCGAGATCTCCGCTCTGACCGGCGACTTCACCACCTATCGCGACGAGTGGTCCGCTTCCTTCATCACCGGTAAGAAGGACGTAGACGCTGATTGGGACGAGTACGTAAACGGCTTCAACGCTATCGGCGTTGACGAATACCTCGGCTACATCAATGAAAAGATCGAGGCCATGGGTCTGTAATCTCTCTCCGGCTTAAATCAGTGGGCTGTTCCGAAAGGAACAGCCCTCATTTGCGTCCGGGCTGCGCTCCCCTGCCCCGCCGCCGCCCGCCGCGCTTTCAGCGCCGCGCCCTTGCGGCAAATCCATGCGCTGCACTGGTTTAAGGCATGTATATGCACATTATAACTTAATGGAATTACCCACTTTATGCCATACAAGCGCGCGCTAAAGCGCTTGACAATAAGCGACATTAATGATAAATTTGTGACGTAAAAATCTATTTGGGAGCTGTTATATGCATCCAAAAGTTAGTGTGCGCTAACTTTTTTGAACCAATTCATTTGACGGGAGGGATTCGATGAACAACGCGTGGATTGCAGCTTTGGCGCTGGGCGCGCTTGCCGTCATGCCCAAGGATCCGGGACATAATCTGATGAAGCTGCCCTCCTTCCGCGGCGTGGCCGAGGTGCGCGCGAGCATACCCGGCCGTATGCGGCTGTACATGCCGGCCATAGTGTCCGACCCTGAGCGCGCGGCCAACATGCGCGAGCAGCTGGTTTCGACCGGAGCGGTGTATTCTGTCGAATTGCAGCCGCTCACCTGCTCGGTGCTGGTGCGCTATGACGAAACTCAGGTCGAAGCCGCCGTGGTAGAGGGCGCAATGCTAAAGCTGATGGGACTGGACGCGCAGGTAAACACCGCCCCGGTCAGCGGCATGGAGCGCGGACTTAAAACCATATGGGAAGCGGTCAACCGCGGCATATATGAGGGCACTGCGGGCGTGCTGGACGCGCGCACGCTGACGGGCACGGCGCTGGTCGCGGTCGCGGCAAAGCAGTTTAAGCAAAGCGGCTGGGCCGTGCCGGGCGCGATGACGCTTTTGTGGTGGGCCACAAAGCTGTTTGGAGGGGGGAACCACACGCCGTGAATAAGTTCCAGGAAGCGTTTGCAAGGCTATGCCTAAAGCCCAAGGCCGAATGCGATCTGCCGGGGCGACTGCGCATGAAGTTCAGCAAGTACGACATGCTGCCTAAGGAGGCGCTGCCCTACCTGCACTATGTGCGCGACGTGCTGGCGATGCTGCCGGGCGTAAACGACGTTAGCGTCAACGCGCGCATCGGCACGGTGCTGGTGCTGTACGATGCAAATAAAACAAATTCGCGCCAGATAATGCGCTGGGTCGACATCGTGGTCGATACCGGCATTGAAATTGCAAAGGACAAGGAATGGGAAGGCAAGGACGAGGCCGAGATCGAGCAGCTTGTGCGCGAACGGCTGATACTGCGTCTGCCCCAGCAGAGCAGGGCTTCGGAAGCCGAGCCGGTTGAAACCGCTCAGGACGAGTGTCCGACGGCGGAGGATGCTCAGGCGGCAGCCGATGTTCAGCCTGAAACGGATTCGCCAGCCGAGGAAGAAGGAACTTCTGAGCCGGCTGACGAGTATCAGGCAAAGGAAGCTGCTGATGACGAGGCGTGTCCGACGGAAAGTGCTTCTCAGCCCGATGAGGCCGACGAGCCCCAGCCCGACGATATACCTCAGACAAGCGAGGAATCTCCGCTGGACGATGAACTCCAGCAAGAAGAAGGTTAAACTATGTTCAGGAATGAATCTCAGGAAGACATCATGAAAAGCCGCGTAGCGCACAGTCTGCCGGGCCGTCTGCGTCTGGTTTCGCGCGGCCTTACCTATCTGTACGAGCAGCGCAGGGAGATTGCGCAGGAGCTGAGCGCCATACCGGGCGTACTCAGCGCGCGCGTAACGCCCGTGACCGGCGGCGTGCTCATGACTTACGATAAGTTCATGCTGGAAAGCGGCGAACTGACCGAGCAGGTCGATCTGGTGCTGGCCAAGTACGCTATGCCCGCGCTGCGCGCACAGCACGCGGCGGGCGGCGACGAACCGGCTGAAACACCCATGACCACCAAGCGGCTGATTAAGCGGCTGGCCGTGAACGGCGGCGCGCTGCTGCTGGGCAATACTGTACTAAAAAATCCGCTTGTTGGCGGCGCGCTGGCGGGCTTTACCTCGCTTGAGGCATTGGCCAGTCTGGGTCTGAGCGCGCCCATGGCGAGGAGCGCCGTGCGCGGGCTGAGGCACGATCTGCGGCCCAACGCGGATTTCCTTACCGTTACTTCCATTATAGCCAGCCTGCTGCTGGGCAACCCGCACTCGGCGCTCATGATTCTGGCGCTGTCCGACATGGCCGAGCTTATGACCTCGTACACCATCGAGCGCACGCGCTCCTCGATAAAGAAGATGCTGTCCGCGGACGAGGGCGAGGCGTGGAAGGTAATGTCCGACGGCACGCTCAAGCGCATGTCGATAAACGACATATGCGCGGGCGACGTTGTGGCAGTGCACACCGGCGAAAAGATTTCGGTCGATGGCACGGTTGAATCCGGCACGGCCGTAATCGACCAGAGCGCCATAACCGGCGAGTTTGTGCCGGTTGAAAAGCGCGCGGGCGACGAGGTATTCGCGGGCACAGTGGTCAAGAGCGGCAATATTCACGTAACCGCGAGCAAGGTCGGCGACCAGACGGTCGTATCGCGCATAGTGGGCATGGTCGAGGCCAGCGAGCTGAAGAAGGCGCCTATACAGCGCTATGCGGACAGGTTCTCCAACTACCTTGTGCCGCTCAACTTCCTGCTGTGCCTGTCGGTATGGCTGGTCACGCGCAACCCGCAGAAGGCGCTCAAGATGCTGGTTATCGACTATTCGTGCGGCATAAAGCTGTCCACGGCGACGGCGTTCTCAGCGGCAATCAACACGGCGGTAAAGCGCGGCGTGCTTATAAAGGGCGGCGCGTACATCGAGCAGATGGCCACGGCGAACACGGTGCTGCTGGACAAGACCGGCACCATCACCGAGGGCAAGCCCAAGGTGGTATCGATGTCGCTGCTCACCGACGAGATGGACGAGCGCGAGGCGCTTTCGCTGGCAATGGCGGCGGAGGAGACGAGCACTCACCCGCTGGCGAGCGCGATACTGCGCTATGGCCGCGAGATTGGCGCGCAGATGCCCCTGCACGGCGAGATAATCACCGAGGTATCGCGCGGCAGCCGCACCGATGTGGGCGGCAAGATCGTGCGCGTGGGCAATCTGAAATACATGAACGAAAACGGCGTAAAGACCGATCGTGAGCTGCCCGACCCGGAGGGCGCGATACCGAATTACGTCGGCGTGGATGACAAGATTGTGGCCGTGTTGTTTGCTATGGACAGCCCGCGCCAGAACGTGCGCCGCGCGATCAACAGTCTGCGCTATGACGGCGTAGGCGACATTGAGCTGCTTACCGGCGACATGGAGGCGCAGGCGCGCGCGGTTGCGGCGCAGGTAGGTGCGGACGGGTATCGTGCGCAGCTGCTGCCCGAGCAGAAGGCCGAGGCGGTATTGAAGTTACAGACGCAGGGCAACGGCGTTGTAATGGTGGGCGACGGCATAAACGACGCGCCCGCGCTGGCGTATGCGGACGTGGGCATATCGCTGGGCAGCAAGTCCACCGACATTGCCATGGAGACGAGCGACGTCATCATAAACCGCGACGATCCCATGGTGATACCCGAATTGCGCCGGCTGGCGCGCGCGACCATGCGCATTGTGCAGCAGAACTTTGCTATGGTCATCGGCATCAACACTGTTGGTCTGATACTGGGCGCGGCGAGCGGCATATCGGTAATGATGAGTGCGCTGATGCACAATGCGTCCACGATACTGGTTGTTGCGAACTCGCTAAGGCTTATGTTCTTCACCCCCGGCGAGAGGAGGTAAGCCCCCATGCGAAACGAACGTGGTGCGCTGCACATGGAGGTATTATCGGCCATACCGGGCCGCATACGCGTACAATTGGAGCGGCCCATTGAGACTGACGCGCCGTTTGCGCGGATAAACGGCGTTATCAGCTGCAATTACAACCCGCGCATATTTACGCTTACGTGCCTATACGACCAATCGCTCACCGACGAGGACAAGCTGATTGCGCAGATGGGCGCGGTATATGCGGGCATGGTGTCGACCCGGCTATTACACATAAAGCGTTCCGAGGAGGAGGGCTTTTCGATGGCGCCGAGCGGGTATCTTGCCCTGGCGTGCATCGGGCTTGACTGGGCGACGGGCTTTACGGCGTCGTCGCTTACCAGCCTTACGCGCTGGCTATCGGTGGGTTCGACTTTAGCGGCGGTCATTGAGCACGGCTATCAGGAGCTGCATGTACGCGGCAGTTTTGATCCCGAGGTGATGTCGGTAGTCTACCTCATCAATTCTATTGGCAAGCCAAACACGCATCAGGCAAGTCTGATTGCGTGGGCGATGACCTTTGGCCGGCATCTTATCCCGCACGAGCCGCGCGAGCAGGTATATCTTGTACGCAGCACGGGCAGTGCAACCACAATCACGCCGGTAAAGGGCAATGAAAGCGAGGCCGCGTATGCAGGCAACATGCTACGCCGCGGAGTAGAGATGCTGGCGCGCTGGTAAAACCGCCGCGCGCATCGAATATTACTTTATGTACACAACAAAAGGGAGGATACAATTATGGTCAACATTTTCGCTAACCCCATGGTAAAGGGCGCTCTGATCGGCGTCGGCGTAAGCGCCGTGGCCTTCTATGCCTACAAGCACAACGAGGAAAAGGTCGACAACTTCATGCGTCGTCACGGCGTAAAGGTCAAGTCCCACTCCGCCAGCTACGAAACCATGTCCGTTGAAGACCTCATGCGCACCAAGGAAACCATCGAAGACCTGATCGCCGAAAAGGAAATGCAGGAACAGAGTGTTACTGTTACCGCTACTCCTGCTACGGCGGAGTAACGAGGAGGACGCGTTCTTTCTTTTCGGAAGAAAAGAAAGAACCAAAGAAAAGTCTGATTGGGCTTTCTCCCGCAAGAATATCTTAGTTCAGACTTTTTAGGGAGCTATATACGGGAAGTTACACTGCTTTCTTGCGCCGCTTGACTCGCCCAGAGCCAGCGGCGCTTGCTTTTGCCTAAGTATGTGGCTCACGCAAACTATAATCTGTATTTGTTTCGGGATTCCGCGAATGGACGCTTCTTGTTTAG
>USEE01000118.1 GCA_900553645.1 uncultured Eubacteriales bacterium | reverse complement strand
GTTCCCACTGCTGCCTCTATGCAGTCCTTGCCGTCGTGCTTCAGCGTTATCGTGGCGGTTGCGGTCAGTTTATTGCCCGCGAACACCTGATAGCTCTCCAGCGTATACACGTCCGGTATTTCGCTTATGCGCTTATCCAGCAGCGCCTCTATATCGCGATCGGATACGTCCTTCTTTCTATCGCACAGCGTCTTAAACTTATTGAACGCGTCGGCCAACTCTTCGGGCGTGAGGTGATAGCCCATTTCGTTCAGATGCTCCTCGAACGCGTGCTTGCCGCTCAGCTTACCCAGCACTATTTCGGCCTTTGCCACGCCCACGTCCTCGGGATTTATTATCTGATACGTCTTGCGGTTGGCCAGCACGCCATGCTGATGTATGCCCGACTGATGCAAAAACGCATTCTGACCCACTATCGCCTTATTGGGCTGTACCTCAACGCCGGTCAGCGACGAAACCAGCTTACTGGTGCGGGTGAGCTGGCGGGTGTCAAGCCCTATATCGCAGCCGTAGAACTCGCCGCGCGTCTTTAGCGCCATCGCCAGTTCCTCCAGCGCCGCGTTGCCCGCGCGCTCGCCTATGCCGTTTATCGTGCATTCCAATTGCCTTACGCCCGCGCGCACGCCCGCAAGGCTGCACGCCACGCCCAGACCCAGATCGTTATGGCAATGCGCCGCAATTATTACCTTATCAATATTGGCGACGTTATTGCGGATATTGCGAATAAGCTGTTCAAACTCCAGCGGCACTGAATAGCCCACAGTATCGGGGATATTGACCGTGGTCGCGCCCTCGCGTATGGCCGTATCCAGCACGCGATACAGGAAATCCTCGTCGGAGCGCGACGCGTCCTCGGCCGAGAACTCCACGTCGTCCGCGTACCTGCGCGCCAGGCGCACCGATTCGCGCGTCAGTTCAAGCACTTCGTCGGGAGTTTTCTTCAGCTTATATTTCATGTGCAGATCGCTCGTCGCGATTACGACATGTATGCGCTTGCGCTTCGCGTTGGCTAATGCCTGCGCCGCGGCCTCTATATCGCCCGACACCGCGCGGCACATCGAGCATACCACCGGGGCGTTCACGGCGGCGGCCACTGCCTGAACTGCCTCAAAGTCGCCCTTGCTGCTGGCCGCGAAGCCCGCCTCGATTATCTCCACGCCCAGCCGTTCCAACTGGCGCGCTATCTGTACCTTTTCGGTAATGTTCAGGTTTACGCCCGGCGTCTGCTCGCCGTCGCGTAGCGTCGTGTCAAAGAAAACCACTCTGTCCGCCATCATTGTCCCTCCAATTGCCAGTCCCATTTAAGCACTGATTCGTCCAGCACTGCGCCGTACTTGAGCGGCGCGGAATATTCGTTCAGGCGTTTCAGCACGCGCTTTGCATCTTCCTCGCCGTATATCGTCGGCTGATAATCGTTGCGGCGCGTTGTTGACGATATTCGGCAGGGCACTATTTCTATGCCCGCGTCGCTCGCCGCGCCGTCCCTGGCCACTTCAAACGTCTGTCTGAATATGAATGTATCCTTGTCCTCCGGGTTGCGGTTGCCGCCAAAGCAGAAGTTGCCCAGCGAATAGCAAATGTACTTGCCGTTATACTTTTCTATCGAGCCAATTACGTGCGGGTGGTGGCCTATCACCAGATCCGCGCCGTAATCCACCGCCGCGCGCCCCAGCTTGGTCTGGGTCGAGTTTGCGACGTTTCGGTACTCCTCGCCCCAGTGGAACGCGCAGATTACTATTGCGCAGTTCTGATCTCTGAGCGATTCTATATCGCTTTTCAGCGTACTCAGCTCGGGCGTGTTGTTTTTGTAGCTTAAAAAGCCTACCCTTACTCCGTTTACTTCCTCTATACAGCTAACGCCGTTGACCGCAAATCCTATACCAGCCAGTCTCAGCGCCTCGACCGTGTCGTTAAAGCCCTGTGCTTTATAGTCGCGCGAATGGTTGTTGCCCAGCGACACGACCTCTATCGACCCCTCCAGCAGCATGTTTCGGTAGAGCGGGTCGCCCTTAAAGCAAAACGTCTTGCCTTCGACCTTGTCGTCGGATTTGGTCAGCGCGCATTCCAGATTGACTATGGTAAGGTCATCGCTGGCAAATACCGGCAGTACGCCCCGGAAGAAGTAGCCGTAATCGCCGTCCTGCCGCTCCAGCTCTTCGGGCAGAGAATTGCTGTAACCCAGCCGCGGATCGTAGCCCAGCGTGCAATCGCCCGCCGCGCTTATGGTTATGCTGATCGGCGTGGGTTCAGGCGTGGGCATCAGCGCTTCGGTGGGCGCCGTCGTGGGTTCGGGCGCAGCGGTTGCCATGCTTACCGGCAATACGACCTTCTGCCCGCCGTCTTTTATCAGTTCACCATCGTCGGGTGCGCATACGCTCGGCCACAGCAGCATCATGAGCACCATCGCCGCCGTGCACAAAAATCGCAATGCGGCATTGATCGCGTGCATATGCCTTAGCTGTTTGCGCAATGCAATGTCGCGCCGCCGTTCGGCGTTGGGCGAGGTTTGCGCCGCGCTCGCCTGTCGGTTGTTCTCTCGCTGGACAGGTCGGGTTTGCGGCTGTTTAGGCGGTCTGACCTGCGCAGTCTGAGTGCGCGGCGGTCTGCCGCTGTCGTGCTCTGCCGTATGGCGCGGAGGTCGAGCCTGTCTTTGTTTAGTCGGCTGGCGCGGCGGTTCGGCATTGCGCATCTGCCGCTGTTCAACCGGCTTGCGCGGCTGCTCGGCATTACCTCTTGTAAAGCCGTTATACTCCTGCTTTTGTCTTACGGGCTGGCCTTGCGGCTCTACCGATATGCGCTTAGGCTGTTCAGGCTGGCGCGCCGCCATTGTGGATTTATTGCCGGACTGCGCTTCCCGCCTTGGCATTATCTCCTGCCTGCCCTGAGCCACCGACTGCTGTTCAAATGTCGGACGTGCGTTTCTTGGTTCAGGCGCGTGTGCGTGCGAAGTACTTCCCTCGCGGCGCGCGCGCGTGCGGCCCTGAACCGACGCGTCCGCAGTCGTGCGGCGCAATTCAGGCGGCACTTCGTGATGTGACCGAGTCTGTCCGCCCGGCTCAGCTGTGCGCGGCGCAGTCTGTGCGGGGCGCGCCGCGGTACGTATATCGTGCCTGTTCGCTTCGCCCGCCTGCCTGTCACGCCTTACGGGCTGAACATCTCGTGCATTTGGCGGCGCGGTATGCGACGATGCGCGCGGAGTATAGCCCTGTTCAGCCGCCCCCGGCGCTGTTTGCGCGGTACGCGGCTTTTGCTGCGGCGCGGCTGGCTGCGCAGTTGTGCGCGGCTCGGCGCGCGTGGGAGCGGCGTTTTGTGCGCGGCGCTGGCTGCGCCTTATGTATTCCTCCGGAATATGCGCTCCCTCCCTATTATAAAATCTGTCATTATTATACAACACATATACGTGTATGTCCAGAAGCGCCGCTTTACGTATTATAATGAATTAATTGAGCCACATTGCATAGTCTTTTTGCTCAAATGCTTCATTTTTTGCACACTCGGCGCCCGCAGGTATGGAAAATAATATCCATGTCGGCAACTAAACCGCGATTTTAGCCGTCTTATATACATCACGCATGAAGTTTAGGAGGATATTGAATATGAAAAAGATAATTAGCATAATGCTGTGCGCAATAATGATGGCCCCCTCGGCGATGGCGTTTGCGGATTCTGAGGCCGAAAATACCGTGAGCGATCTTGCGGCGAGCGCGGTTGAAACCATGTACTATACCGGCGACTCAACCGTACTGCGTGCCGCGCTGATGGACGGCTATATGAACAGCCTGGCACAATGGACTTTTATAGTCAACGGCGGCGGTTGGGCTTCTCAGGATGAAATCGCCGATACGTGGGGTGCGGTATACAGCTACCTTAACTCGTTCGGATTGAACGATTCCGAAAAGTGGCCATTTGATGGAGACTCCTCTGTAGCTGTACCGGCCGATTATATTCGCAAGACTTTTGAAAATATGTTCGGCGAAAAGTACGACGTACTGCCCATCGTAAACCGTATGTACTCCAGTTCCATAGTATACGACGAAGCCAGCAATACGTATGACATAGCGCGTGCAGACGGCGAAGGCACTTACGCCGTGCTGAAGGGAATTCGGCTAACCGACGACACTTCCGCCGACAAAGGCCTCGTTGTAATGACCTACTCGATAGAAAACGAGAATATTCTCGAATCTCCCGTAATGGGCACGGTCAATATATACCTGGCCGCCAGCGACGTTTCCGCATCCGGCCTGATGCCCGTGAGCGCGGACGTAATCGATCTGACCGCCGATGTGGAGGGCTAAGCCGTCTCATGTAAATGTTTACAAATTAGATATAACCTTCGGCAATTATATTTCACAACGGCGGGTCGATTTTGTGATATAATGGTTCCGGCGGGCTAAGTAACACCTCGGCCCGCCTACCCTCGATTTCGGCCATGCTCGATTGGAGCCATGATAAATATATACAGGAGGTAACTCAGTCTATGGAAAATACACGCGCGGGCTACCGTGTGCTTATCGCCGACGATGATCCCAACGTTCATCAGTCGCTCAACGTATATTTTCGCAAGGAAGGCTATGACGTAATATCCGCCTACGATGGCGAAGAGGCCATCGAAAAAGCCAAGTCGCTGCACCCCGACATGATCGTGCTGGACATAATGATGCCCAAGGCCGACGGTCTGACCGTGTGCCGCGAGATTCGCCGCGACATGACCACGCCCATAATAATGCTGACCGCAAAGGGCGAGGAGATCGACAAGCTGCTGGGTCTGGAACTGGGCGCGGATGACTACATAACCAAGCCCTTCTCCCCCCGCGAGGTCGTGGCGCGCATAAAGGCCGTACTGCGCCGCATACACGAGCAGCGCGACGAAAAGAAGAATACCGAACTGCGCATAGAAAATCTGGAGATCAATATGGCGTCGTTCACCGTAAAGCTGGACGGCCAGATCGTGCCCTGCACGCCCAAGGAGATCGAAATTATCTGGTGTCTGGCCAGCAATCCGGGACTGGTATTCTCGCGCGAACACCTGCTGCAGAGCATATGGGGTTACGACTTCCTGGGCGACACCCGCGCGGTTGACAGCCACATAAAGCGCATCCGCGCCAAGCTGTGCCGCGACACGAACCATTGGGACATAAAGACTGTATGGGGAGTTGGCTATCGCTTTGAAATGGTTTCATAACGCGCCCGCCGCGGACGCGGCACAGCCTGCGGACGCGCCGCCTGCGGAGAAGCGCAAGAAAAAAACCAAGCAGAATAGCAAAAAAGCTAAAGCGGGAGCGCGTGCAAAACGTGCGCCCGCTAAAAAGCATATATTGCGAAACCGCATACGCGCGCTGTTTGGCAAAGCGCCCATCGCCGCGAACACGCCGCCGCGCCGCTCAAGGCTGTTTACTCAGCTGCTTTTAAGCTTCCTGTGCCTGATAATCGTGACGGTATTCATCGCGGGCACGCTGAACGCGACGCTGGTGCGCAACTATGTTCAGGACTCAGCCATGCAGACATTGCTTGCGCGCGCAAAGGACATTGCCAGCCTGATGGTGCGTCCCGGCGGCAGTCTCAAGGTCATAAACGTTCAGCAGCTGGACGAGTG
>USEE01000117.1 GCA_900553645.1 uncultured Eubacteriales bacterium | reverse complement strand
TGGCGGAAAAGACGCCGAAATTGCGGATTAAGGAATTTTTGAGACACACTCTAGTCCCTTGCGCCGATTATAACACCTTCACAGATTTCGTCAAGGCGCAGATTCACTATCTCGCCCGGCTGACCCGGCGCGCGCACGCGCAGGTATTCGCGCGTGTAGCCTTCGCACACGCCCGGTTCGACTTCCTCCTCCAGCAGCACCTCGCGCACGCTGCCCAGCATCGAACGTTCGTATGCCTCGCTCAGGCGCGTACCCAGCTTAATCAGCTGACCCGCGCGCTCGTGCTTAACATTTTCAGGTACCTGATCGGGCAGTTTGTCGGCCACGGTGCCGCTGCGGCGCGAATACGGGAATACGTGTATACGCGCAAACGCAATCCGCTCCACAAACGCCAGCGTCTCGGCGGCCTCTTCCTCGGTTTCGCCCGGGAAGCCGGTCAGCACGTCGGTGGTTATCGCGCATTCGGGCATATATTTTCTTAGCAGCTCGACCGCGCGCGCGTATTCCTCGGACGTGTAGCGGCGGTGCATTCTTTTCAGCACGCCGTCGCTGCCCGACTGCATGGACAGGTGGAACTGGCGGCAGAGCTTGGGCATTTCGGAAAGGCGTTTGGCGCGCTCCTCGTTGACATAGTACGGTTCAAGCGAGCCCAAACGTATGCGCTTTACGCCCTCGACGCGGCCTACCGCGTCCAGCGCGTCGCACAGCTCGTAATCTGTGCCGCGCCCATAGCTGGTCAGATGTATGCCGGTCACGACTATCTCGCGATAGCCCGCCCCGGCCAGCCGCTCGGCTTCGGTGGCCACGTCGCCAAGCGCCATCGAACGCACCGGCCCACGCACGTATGGTATCACGCAGTACGTGCAATAACGGTCGCAGCCCTCCTGTATCTTCATCGTGGCGCGCGTCTTGCCCTCGTGGCTGTTTACTGTCAGCGGCTCAAACTCAGCGCCCTTCAGCGAATTTACCTCGATGAGGCATACATTCTCGTCAATCGCCTTTTCAAGCAGCTCGACTACCTTGGCGCGCTTAGCCGTGCCCAGCACCAGCCGCACGCCCGGCAGGGCCACCCTGTCCGGGTCGCGCTGCGCCAGACATCCGGCCACGACGATCGCCGCTTCCGGGTTTTCACGGTGTACGCGGCGGATTATCTGCACCGACTTTTTGTCGCCCGTGCCCGTCACGGTGCATGTATTTACCACATATGCGTCGGCGCGCTCGTCAAATTCGCACACCTGCCAGCCCGCCGCCTGAAAGCTTTCCAGCATGGCCTGGGTATCGTACTGATTGACCTTGCACCCCAGCGTATGAAACGCAACCCTTCTCATTGCGACCTCCTTGGTTTATATCACAAATGCAATTATATCACGATTCGCCGCGCGTTAGGTAGCGTCAATGTAAATTGGCTTATCGCAAGTTGGCATAGTCGGGCGATGGGGTTATCGGCGTATGGGTAAGGCAGTGTTCATGCGCGCCCTGAACCGTATTCATCGGCTATATAGCCATCATCGCAAACAAAAACATGCCCTGCCTATACGAAGCAAAAGACCGACTCTCCATTTCGGAAAGTCGGTCTTACAATCAAATATCCCCGCCTGTGTCGCCGAACCTGAGCATGGTCATTGCAATAGTTGCAATAGCCGCAGTTTCGGTGCGCAATATGCGCGGGCCGAGCGTCACCGGCAGTGCACCCGCAGTCTCGGCCTTTTCGGCTTCGGCCGCGTCTATGCCGCCCTCGGGGCCTATCAGTATGCCTATGTCGCGCGCGCCCGGCTCGATCGAATTAAGCCCGCGCCCGCGATGCAGCTCATACGGCATCAGCATAAGTTCGCGCGCACGCATGTCCTCAAGCGCCTTGGCAAAGTTCATCGGCATCTCAACCTCAGGCACCAGCGAACGACCGCATTGCTTGGCGGCCTCCATCGCGATGCGCTGCCAGCGGTCGCGCTTCTTCTGCGCGTCCTTGCCCTCGGCCTTGGCCACGCTGCGCGCCATGTTGACCGGCACTATGCGGTATGCGCCCAACTCGGTAGCCTTCTGAGTTATCAGGTCGAACTTGTCCAGCTTGGGCAGACCCTGATACAGCGTCACGCGTATCGGGCTTTCATTTGAAGGCATCTGCTCCATCGCGCGCACAATAGCCGTCTGGCCGCTGAACGCAATTTCACAGCGCCACGCATTGCCGCGCCCGTCGAAGCATTCCACCTCGTCGCCCGCGCGCAGTCTGAGCACGCGCCCGGCGTGCTGGCTTTCCTCCGCGCCCAGTGCGCATTCAAAGTTATCACTGTCCGGCGCATCCGGCAAATAGAACCTGTGCATCAGCCTACCCTCTTAGAGCAGATCGCGACCCACTCGCCGCGCCTGCGTACTTCGCACACTTCATATCCGTCGCGCTCCAGCACGTCCAGCACGTCCTGTTCGCGCTCGCGGATTATGCCCGAGCAGATGAACGTGCCCTCGGGACGCAGTACAGTGCCGATCTGACCCGCCAGCGATATAACCACATCGGCGATTATGTTGGCAATGGCCACGTCAAACTGCGCACCTTCGTCAACTGCGGAGAGCAGATCGCCATGCCTTACCGTAACCTGCAGACCGTTGCGGCGCGTGTTTTCGTCGGCGACGCGCACGGCAACGTGGTCTATGTCGGTTGCAAAGGTATCGCCCGCGCCCGACAGCTTGGCCGCGATTGCGAGTATGCCGGTGCCAGTGCCCACGTCGATTACGCGGTCACCAGGCTTTACATACTTTTCGACCAGTTCAACGCACATACCAGTGGTTTCGTGCGTGCCCGTACCGAACGCCATGCCGGGGTCGATCTCAATCACGCGGTCGCCGGGCTGCGCGTCGTAATGCTCCCACGAGGGCTTGACGACCAGATGCTTGCCCGCGCGGAAGGGCTTATAATACTTCTTCCAGTTTTCCGACCAGTCCTGATCGTGCACAGTCTTTATGTCGCACTTCAGCGTACCCACGTCGAAGGGCAGCTCCATCGCGCGCACCTGCCTGAAATGCGCCTCCAACTGCGATACGGTGTCGCGGATGCGCTCGTCGTCGCCGAAGTAGCCGTGCACCAGCACATCCTCGGGCATGTTGATGAGCACCTGCTCGTCGATCAGATCCCACTGTCCGGGCGCGCGCTGATTTTCGTTAAAGTCGTTCTTGTCCTCGATGCTTACGCCGGTGGTGCCCGCGTCGATCAATGCCTGTGACACTATGTCCGAGCCTTCGGTCGTGGTGTGCACCGTTATTTCTACCCAATCCATCTTCTGCTCCTATCCGCCGCGCGTGCGGCCTTACAACTTACAATAAGGGCGCGTCTTAATCGCATTGCATCTTGTAAGCTTTTAAGACACGCCTGATAAAGCCTTTTAGGTTTAGCCTGCGCGCCACAGCCACGGCTCGCCGACCGCCTAAGCAATCATAATCAGTTGGAGAATGCGTCCTTCACGCGCTCGAAGAAGGACTTCTTGGCCTCATACTCCTTGCCGGTGAGCGTTTCGTCGAACTGCATCAGCAGCTCCTTCTGCTTATCGGTGAGCTTGCGCGGAATCTCGACGTTGACCTTGATGTACAGATCGCCCTTGCCCGCGCCGCGCAGGTTCTGTATGCCCTGGCCGCGCAGTCGGATGACCGTGCCGGGCTGGGTGCCCTCGGGCAGGTTATGCTTGATCATGCCGTTAAGGGTGGGCACGTCGATCTCGCCGCCCAGCGCCGCCTGAGTGAACGACACGGTAACGTCGCAGTACAGATCATAGTTTTCGCGCGTGAACAGCTTATGCGGCTTCACGGTCACGAATATGTACAGATCGCCGTTCTCGCCACCGCGCAGGCCGGGTTCGCCCTGCTTGCGGAGCGGTATCTGCATACCGTTGTCGATACCGGCGGGTATCTTGATGGTTATCTTGCGATTCCTGCGCACGCGGCCGCGGCCGCTGCACTTGGGGCAGGGATCGTTTATGATTGTGCCCTGACCGTGGCACGCCTCGCACACGCGCACATTGCTTACGCGGCCGATTGGGGTATTGACGAAGGACTGCACCTGGCCGGTGCCGTGACAGGTGGGACACTGCGTGGGCTGGGTGCCCTTGCGCGCGCCGGTGCCGCCGCACTCCTCGCAGTTTTCGTCGCGTGTCACGCTGATTTCCTTTTCGCAGCCGAACGCGGCTTCTTCAAATGTAATGGTCAGGTCATAGCGCAGATCGTCGCCGCGCTGCGGGCCGCGTGCGCGCTGGCCGCCGCCGCCAAAGCCGCCGCCAAAGAACGCGCTGAATATATCGTCGAACCCGCCGCCAAAGCCGCCGGTGAAGTCGCCGTAGCCGCCGCCCGCGCCGCCTGCACGCGGGTCCTCATGGCCGAACTGGTCATAGCGCGCGCGCTTCTGCGGGTCGCTGAGCACTTCATACGCCTCGTTTACTTCCTTAAACTTGGCCTCACAGTCCTTATCGCCGCCGTTCAGATCGGGATGGTACTTCTTGGCCAGAGTGCGATACGCTTTTTTTATCTCATCATCGGTCGCGGTCTTTGCCACGCCCAGCACTTCATAGTAATCTCTCTTATCCAATGCCTTGAACCTCCGTATCGGGTGGGGTTATTCGAATATGTCGATCTGCCCCGCGAACCGGGGCCATGGTGGATATTATACTATGCCGGTATTATACCAATTGTGTCATTAACTGAATATTAACCGTATGCCGGCTATTTCCAATCGTGCGCCAATAAACCAAGCGGCGCGCGCATCCGCCGACATACAAATCTTGTGGAGTGCGCTCGCCGCAAAAAAGCTGCGCGGGCGCGAGCTCCAAGGAGCGCGCCCGCGCAGTCTAACTACCGGGGTGGCAGTGTTATTTATTACTTGTCGTCGTGTACCTGATAATCGGTCTCAACGGTGCCGTCGTTGGACGCGCCCGCATTGCCCGCATCAGCGCCCGGCTGTGCGCCGGCCTGCTGGTTCTGGGCGGCCTGCTGCTGGTACACCTTGCCGAATACCTCGTAGGATACCTGGGTCAGCTTCTCCTCGGCGGCCTTAATCTCGTCAACGTTGTTGTTGCCGCGGGCCTGCTTGAGGTTGTTCATTTCGGCTTCGATCTTGGCCTTATCATCGGCGCTGATCTTGTCGCCCATGTCCTTCAGGGTCTTTTCGGTCTGGTACAGGGTATTATCGGCCTTGTTGATGGTTTCGGCCTCTTCCTTCTTCTTCTTGTCCTCGTCGGCGAACTGCTCTGCTTCCTTAACAGCGCGCTTGATGTCATCCTCGGACAGGTTGCCGGAAGCGGTGATGGTTATGCTCTGCTCCTTGCCGGTGCCCAGATCCTTTGCGGATACATGGACTATGCCGTTGCGGTCGATGTCGAACTTAACCTCGATCTGCGGCACGCCGCGGGGCGCGGGAGCGATGCCGGTCAGCTGGAAGCGGCCCAGCGTCTTATTGTAGGCAGCCATCTCGCGCTCGCCCTGCAGCACGTGAACCTCAACGGAGGTCTGGCCGTCTGCAGCGGTGGAGAAGATCTGCGACTTTTCGGTCGGGATGGCGGTGTTGCGCTCGATCAGACGGGTGAACACGCCGCCCATGGTCCCGATACCCAGGCTCAGCGG
>USEE01000116.1 GCA_900553645.1 uncultured Eubacteriales bacterium | reverse complement strand
TCTGCCAGTGACCGCACGATCAGCTCCATGCGGTTTCGTGCCGCTTCGTCAATCTTAGCGCAATACTGTCTTACGTACACCCAGCTATCCATCCGGACGGTATGCGCGGCAGCCAAGTCGTGTGCGGGCAATTCCATGGCGGCTATTTTGACAAACGCAAGGACTGATTTCAGTGGAGCGGCTGTTTTATGCCGCTCCTTTTTTGTATCTCTGGAAACATACGACATACACGGAATTTTAAGAAATCGAGCAGGAGGCTCTCCTCCTACTGCCGAACGCGCAGTGGTCTTGTACCACCTAGCTGTTGCCCGTGCCGGGCGCACTACAAAAAGCACCGAAACCATACGATTTCGGTGCTTTGAAAAGCCGATAGGCCAATATCAGCGCTTGCTGAACTGAGGCGCACGACGGGCAGCCTTCAAGCCGTATTTCTTGCGCTCCTTCATACGAGGATCGCGGGTGAGGAAGCCAGCCTTCTTAACCGCGGGACGCAGCTCCTCGTCGGCCTTGATCAGCGCGCGGGCGATGCCGTGACGGATCGCGCCGGCCTGACCGGTGAAGCCGCCGCCATAGACGTTAACCAGAACATCGAAACGACCGGTGGTCTGGGTCAGGGTCAGGGGCTGACGTACGGTCATCTTCAGCGTCTCTACGCCAAAGTAGTTATCAATATCGCGCTTGTTGATAGTTATATTGCCTTCGCCGGGCACCAGACGCACGCGGGCAACGGCCTTCTTGCGCCTGCCAACGGCACTGTAGCTAACCTGAGCCATTGAAAGTCCTCCCTTCATTATGCGCCGGGCAAAGCCATGCGCGCTTTACCACGGCAGGAAATCTCTGCGCACGGCGGCGCAAAGACATAATGCATTACTTGCCGAGCTTGAGCTCCTGCGGCTTCTGAGCCTGATGCTCATGCTCCGGGCCGCGGTATACGCGCAGCTTGGTGAGCATGTGGTTGCCCAGCGCGCCGGAAGGCAGCATGCCGCGCACGGCCTCTTTGAGGGCGAACTCGGGCTTGGTGGCCATCAGCCTGCGGTAGCTGATTTCCTTGATGCCGCCCGCATAGCCGGTGTGATAATAATACTTCTTCTTGTCCAGCTTGGCGCCGGTCAGCTTGATCTTGTCGCAGTTGATCACGATTACATGATCGCCGGCGTCCACATGGGGCGTATAGGTCGGCTTATTCTTGCCGCGCAGTATCGAAGCCACCTGGCTGGCCAGACGGCCCAGTACGAGGCCGTCAGCATCGATCACGTACCACTGACGCTGCAGGGTCTCGTTCTTCGCCATAAACGTTTTCACGTGAAACTCCTCCTCAGGTCGTTGATAGAGGTATCGGCGTAATAACGCCGCTCATAATTTGCATGGACAAAACCATCCACGCGATTTGACGGCGCAGTAGAATACGCCGCGATGCGCCAAGCGGTGGTCGGTCGCTTTACGCGCTTTATATGTCAGACCCGGGGCTAACAGGTCTATTAGACACGCCTTATAGTTTAGCATATTTCGCAAATATTTTCAATAGTCTGAGGCGCTTGCTCGGATAATTTTACGTTATTCTGCGCATTAATTTGAGACAAATATCTCGCGGCAGAGTATCGTCTTGCGCTTTACGCCGGTTTCGTCGGGATAATAGAAGTCGCTGTAAAAGATAAGCGCGGTATTATCGCCTGTCGGCAACATTTCCGGGTTATTACACGCGCCTACCCAGTCGTGGAACGTCGGAGTTTCGGCGGGCACGTTTGCGAGCTTACTGCGGTCGCCGGGCGTCATAAGCTCGACTGGCTCGCTCCACTCAAGCCCTTTGCCGTCGGTGCACGCGCGCACGAACATCCCGGGGCGCGCATAGCAGATCAGCGTCGCGCCGCACCCCAGTGTAACCAGCCGCGGCAATGTGCCCATGTCCGAAAAGCGCTCCGGCTCCGACCACGTAAAGCCGCCGTCGGTCGAGCGCGTCATGTACATCGGGCTCCACTCCTCGCCCGTACTGCCGTACCAGTTGGAGCGCATGAACCATACGATCGAGCCGTCGGGCATGAACTCGAAGTCGGAATCGCTGAAGCCGCCGCTTGCGTACGGATACCTGCGCCCGTCGGCCGGGTACTCCATGTGCGCGCGCCGCGTAAACGTGCGGCCGAAATCTTCCGATCGGAACAGCTCGGCCGAATAGTACGGGCTGTACCAGCCGTTGTCGGGATTGATATGCCCTTCGCCCGAAAACACGCTTACCCATATCGCGCCGTCCGGGCCGAGTTTCGGCGTACCGCGCGGGAACATCGGCTTGAGCACGTTATCGTAGTTCGGCCCGGAGAACACAACGCGCGTCAGGCAGGGCCAGTCAACCTGAGCATACTCGGTCGTGGGCTGGCTCTCCCCCGCTTTCAGGCGCTTCATGAGCCACTTGCTGCCTGCGAGACTGGGCGGCAGCCGGTCGGCGCGGTAGGCGCGTATAGTCGTGCCGTCCATCCAGAACGTCATGCCATCTGGTATCGGAAGCGTGCCCTCCTCGGCCTGCTTTGAATAGTCATAGCCAGGCGTGCGGTACTTTTGTTCGGTCATGCGGTAGTTTTTCAGGCTTATGCCCGACTCCATCGGGAAGTAGATCTTGTCGCCGTTTTGCAATTTCAGTCCGCATTCGACCGAAACCTCCGGGCCGATCTCCTGCCACGTCGCGCCCCTGTCGCGGCTTTCGAACCATCGGTTTTCCGTGCCGAATGACTTAATATCGTCATTGTCCACATGCACCGCCACGACCAGCCGGTCGCCCAGATCGTATGGCCGCGGGAACTGATACGGCCCCCAAAGCTGCTGTTCAGGGCGTATGCCGCGCACTATCACACGCTCCTCGCCCAGCGTAATCTTCATAAACTTCCTCCTTACAAAAACAAAGCGGAGCGGAATTAACCGCCCCGCCGAAACTACGTTTTTATGCGTTCACATTTACTGCCGCAATCTTTTCCCACTTGGGCGAACGGAAGCGTGCAAATGTCAGTATGCCGCGCACGGTAAGGTCGGTCGCCATGCCTACCCACGCGCCGGTAAGTCCCATGCCAAAACCGTAGATGCACAGCGCCGCCACAGACAGGCGCACGCCCCACATGCACGCAAGGCCGATTATCATCGGAGTGCGCGTATCGCCCGCGCCGCTGAGCGCGCCCGACGCAACTATCGACAGCGCGAAGAACGGCTGTGCCAGCGCCTCGACACGCAGCGCCGGTGCGCCAAGTGCGATAACGTCCTGCGCGTTGGTGAACATGCCCAGCAGTGCCTCCGGGAACAGCATTAGCACCAATCCCGTGCAGGTCATGCCTATAAATCCGATGAGTATAGTCAGCGAGCCGTAGCGCCGCGCGCCCTCGGTATCGCCTGCGCCCACCGCCTGACCAACCAATGTGGTAGCCGAAACTCCAAAGCCGTACGCGGGCATGTAGGACAGCGATTCAGCGGTAGTCGCCAAATGATGCGCCGCCAGCGACGCAGTGCCCAGTCCCGCAACCATCGTCTGGAATATCATATGTCCCGCGTTTACGCACACGCGCTCCAGCGCGGCGGGCATACCAATCCGGAGCATATTGCGCACCACGTTCCAGCGCGGACGATACGACTGATGGCGCTCGAAGCGTATATCGCCTGCGCCGCGCGCTACTCGTATGAACAGCACCACGCCCACCATCGCCATTGAAAACGCCGAGGGAATTGCCGCGCCGACCACGCCCAGCCCAGCGCCCCATACCGGGATGCTGAGGCCGAATACCGACACCGTGCGCGATTCATATATCAGGAAGAAGTTGCCAATGATGTTTACCACGTTGGCCGCGAGGTTTACCTTCATAGGGGTCTTGGTATCGCCCGCGCCGCGCAGTATGCCCGATATTACAAGCCCGGTAAAGTGCGGTATGTACGATGCCGCAACTATGCGGATATACTGCGCCGCCACGGGCACTATGCGCGCCTCGGCACGCAGCGCCGCGGGCAGCCAGCCGCTTATCGCCATCATCAGCACCATCAGAAATGCGCCCATGCACAGGCCCAACGTCATTGCCTGACGCGCGACTTTGTTTGCGCCTTCCCTGTCGCGCGAGCCTATCGCCTGCGCCACGAGCACAGTTGCGCCCACCTGTATCGCGGCGCACGCGCCGTTTAACAGCCAGCTGGGCGATGCGTTTACGGCCACTGCGGCGGTCGCGTCCTCGCCCAGCTGACCCACCATCGCGGTATCGACGAACGACACCATTATGACCATTATGTTTTCAAGTATCGTAGGCCACGCAATTTTTGCGACGCGCCTTATATCCTGCGCCGACCAGCGCCCCATAAGCCCGCGCGCACTCATAGCGAACACTCCGAAGCATATGCTTCAATAAGCCTGAGCGTGCTTTCCAGCGCGCGCACATGGGTGCGTTCATAGCCATGCGACGCGAACACGCCCGGCCCGATCAGCGCGTGGCGCACGTCATAGCCCGCCCTGAGCGCAGTCGCCGCGTCCGACGAATACGACGTGAACACGTCCACCGCAAATTCAAGTTCATGCTGCTTGGCCAGTTCGATAAGGCGGGTGGTCATCTGATAATTGTAAGGGCCGCCCGCGTCCTTTGCGTCGATGGATACGCGCGTTTCATCGCCCTCCAGATCGCCGCCTACACAGCCCATGTCAACGATCAGCACGTCCTCAACGTCCGCAGGCAGACCCGCCGACGCGCCGTGAGATACCTCCTCATATACGCTGAACATCAGGTATACCTTGCGGCCCAGCTTAGTTTCGCCGCGCTTTACCCGCGCCGCAAATTCCAGCAGCAGCGCCGCACAGGCCTTGTCGTCCAGATGACGGCTCTTTATAAAGCCGGACTCGGTTACACGCGTGCGCGGGTCGAGCGTCACGAAATCGCCGTTCATTATGCCCAAAGCGCGGGTTTCCTCGGCGCTGTGCGTGATTTCGTCGATCACAATTTCCATGTTGTCGGTATCGCGCGCGCACTGGTCGCGCCCCGCGAATACGTGGCGGGATGCGTATATGCTCTGTACGGTGCCATCGTATGCGCGGCCGTCACGCGTGTGTATGATTACGTTTTCGTTTTCGATGGAGTTATCCGATATGCCGCCAATGTGCGAAAATTTCAGTCTGCCATTCGGCTTAATCGCACTGACCATCAATCCCAGCGTGTCCACATGCGCGCACAGCGCCAGCGGCGCGCCTTCACCGCCGAGTTCGGCCACTACATTGCCCTTGCGTGTCATCCAGTTCTTTACGCCCAGCGCGTCCAGCACGCCCGCCACGTAGTCGGCCGCCGCCATTGTCATGCCGGTGGGGCTTTCTATCGCGCAGAGTTCCTCAATCCGGGCCACAATCCCGTTCATGTTCATCTTATGCAATACCTCCGTCTGTTCCCGACACAAATGCTTATGCATCGCCCTTGATGCGCTAAGTATCATTCTATGCCATTATCAATGCTAAGTCAATAGCCAGCGCCGCCGTTATTTTTTTCTGCAAATAAAAAAAGCCGCGCGCCGAAAATCCGACGCGCGGCCGCAGTGTATGCCCTAGAGCGTGTCTCAAGCGGGACAATCCGCAGACCCAAGTGGATTTTGCGTCAGTTCAAGGA
>USEE01000115.1 GCA_900553645.1 uncultured Eubacteriales bacterium | reverse complement strand
GCATAACCGCTACCCCAACCGAAGGAACCACCGCCAGTGCCGCCAGTGCCGCCATTGCCTACATATTTGTCAGAACCTTCACCGCAACCGCCTCCGTATGCGGTCAATATGTTCCCGAATCTACTAATGCCGCCGTCTTCACCTCGACGCCCGTAATCGCCATTAGAATCTTCGGTTTTTCGCGACATAGCCTTGCCACCAGCGCCGATAACTATTGCGTATGACGTTCCGGGCGTAACACTAAGCTTTGCATAAGCCATATGGCCGCCGCCGCCACCCGCGCCATAACTGCCAACAGCGCCGCTACCCCCGCCGCCGAACAGTCTGACAGCAATCTCCGTAACCCCTGCGGGCACTGTCCATGTCTGGCTTGTCGTTATCTCGACTTTCCTTTTGTACCCCTTCGTCGGTTCTCCGCCCGGGAAGGCATTGATTATTCCCATGTACTCACGTCCTTTTTATCCGAGTATAATAACGGCCACGGGCAAATCAACCGTGGGCGCGCTGCTTCCATCGCATGTTATTGTAATCGTTCCGGCCCCCTGTGCAGTTGCCGACATCGCCGCATCGCGCGCCGCCGCCCGCTGCTGCGCCGTCGCGCTGCTTGCCAGACCTACGATGATATTGTTGCTGGCCGTAACGCCGGTAACGTTTACCGTCTGCGTATAAGGCCCCGAAGGCCCTGCATCGGTCCAGCCCGCAGCCGTGGCCGTTACTGTCACGGCCACACTCTTGACCGCCTTTTTGGCCAGCGCCGCAGTAATGCCCAGATTATCCAGCGCGCCCGCGGCAGTTGCCGCCCCAGTGCCGCCGCTCGCGATGGGTACCGCGCCGTATAAGTCATCCGCAGACGTTCTATGTATGTCCGGCTTCCAGTACTGGCCGTCGTATATCATCCGTATCGGCTTGCCAGCCGTGAAAAACGTCGTCAGATTGGGCGTCGTCGTCGCGGTCGTATTGAAACTGAGCTGGAGCCGCATTCCTTTAGCGCCCAGCCCGTTCACGTTCAAAGTCGGGGTAGTAGTGCTGCTGGTAACGTGCGGCACCATGATAAAGCTCACACCCGCCGTCAGCGCCTTAATGCCGGGCACAGTGGCCACATAAGCGGTACTCGTGCCGGTCGTCGTGACAACCGGGTCAACCGCGTCCGCACTGGCCGCGCCTATGTCCGCCAGCACCTGCGCAGGCGTCTTTTCGGTCATAGCTCCCGTGCCGTTGCCCACAAGATAATTGCCCGCCGTGACCGACCCCTTGCCGGTGCCGCCCCGCTGCACGCTAAAAACGCCGCTCTCCACGTCGGAGGCAGCGTGCTTATGAGTAGACAGCTTGGTGCGTATCTCCGTCAGGCAGGCGCTCACGCCCGACCAGAACCAGTTGAAAAACGCCGCCGGAGGCTTGTATCCGGCAGTGAACCCGCCCGACTTTAGCGACGCGGGCGGCTCTGTTCCTTCTGCCGTCCATTCGGGTACGTCTTTTTCAAAGTTCATTTAATTACCTCCTTCCGGTTATACAGGCAGATTGCTGTCCGCGCCGTCGGCGATAAGGCCAAAGTAGCCGCCGATGGTCTGCTCCACGTCGCCGAAGCCCGCGTCCGCGTCGTAATCAGTGGCCGCGGTGCCGAACTCGAATGTGCCGGAAAAGCCCACGCTTTCCAGCCGCACGCCCGCAGGCATCAGCCGCCTGATAATCGCCATCGCGGTTGGCAGGTCGATGTTGCTGCTGTTCAGCGCAGAGTAGGGAAGCGCATCGACGCGGACGGTGCACGGCGTTTCTTCCACCAGTACAATGTCCGTGGCCGATGCTCCATCGAGTGCCGACGCAATCGCATATACGATGCTGTTGTAGTCAGTCCCAGCCAGATTGCGCAGTATCTTGGCGCGGATCAGCGTGCGGTACTGCTCATCCGTAGCCGCGCCGCGCTCCTGCCCAATCATCGCGCCGTACAGGTCCAGCGTGCTGCCGGTCGCCCGGTTTATGTCCAGACTGTCGTCCACGGCCTCCAGCTCCGCGCGCATGGTATCCGTTTCGCCTTTTTCAATGGCAAGCAGCTTGGCGTTGTTAGATTCCGCGTCCTTGCGGTATGCGTCCGGCAGATTGCGCGCAAGGTCGTCGCGGTCAAATCCGATAATCACGTCGTAACCACCTCCACGTCAACCGCTGCGCACACGGCCACGCCATAGGCAGGTACGGTAACGTTGGACGCAGAGTAGGTAGTGCCGCCATTTGTAGAGGCTGTGAGCGACGTTACCTCCGTCACGCCGGGAACGCTGTAAATCTGCCCGTACAGCGTCGATAGCACCAGCGAGGTGCCAATGCCCAGCCCGTCAATGTAGCCCGCCACAGCGGAGTATATGCGGCCTGCGCCGTCGCTGGGATAGGCCGAGCTGGTCTTGATCTGCGCCTTGACGTGTATCTGTACATGAGGTGAGTACGAGAAGTGAACCGTCTGCGCGTTGCCGCTTGCGTCAGTTACCGTCACCGCCTTGTCGCCCACTGTCTTAATCCCGATTGGCCGCTTATCGAATATGGTCTGTCCGATTTCGTCCTCGTAGTCCTCGCCGCCCAGTATGTAGCACTCGAACGAGTGAGGAGGCCGCTCATCCGCGTCCGCCTTGTCTCCATCATTGACGACGACCGCCGCGAACAGCACCGTCGGTATTCGCAGCAGCGCCGCGCGAATGGCGTCTGCATTGCTGCTGGAGGCGCCCGCATATGCCGCTTGCAGCCGCTTGCGCAGTGCCGCGTCGCTCTCTGTGTCCGTGCCCGCTGAGACGCGCTCCACGCCCGCCACGGCGGTTATATTCGCGTCCGGATTAACTATCAGGTTTATCGCAGCGGCGCTTACATTGCCGATTACGCCCGCTTCCGTGCAGGCCGCATTTACCGTAACGGTGCCGCCCGCGCCTATGGTCGCTTCTTCGGTGGTGTAGTATTGTATGCCCGTTTCCGTGCCGACGAGGAATCCGGGTTCGATTACTGTATCCGCCGTGCCGGTTATCTTCACGCTGTACACGGCTGATACCGCCGGATTGCGCGTCAGCCCGCCGAATACCAGCAGCCTGTCCAGCGATTGCCCCGAGGCCGTGTTGGGGAAGCGCGCATAATATACCGCCTCCAGCTCCTCCTCCGCAAGCGCCTGGTCGTATGCGTTTATGCGTATGAACTTGCCCAGCGGGGTAAGATCGCTCGTGTCGATGTCCTCACCGAAAAGCTCCTTCGCCCGCTGGATTTTAGCATTCAGAATATCGTCGTATGTCCTGCGCACAAAGCCGTTATCCGTCAGTCCCATGTATAATCACCCCCGACTGTTTCCCCGCTGGAGGTCTGCGCTACGAAAGAAACCGTGGCCTTGCGCGCCTGCCGGTTTACCTCATAGGTAAAATCGACAATCGCAAACGTCTCATCGACCTGCCTCAGCCCGCGCTCGACCTCGAAGCGCACAAGTTCTTCGCTGCTGGTGTGCTTGCCCAGCAGGTTGTTAAAGTCAATGCCCTGATCCCAATCGAAGAACCACTCGCCCAGATTGGTGCGCAGCACCGTCCATACTTTTTGCTGCAAAAGGCTGTCACCGACGGCCATGCTTATTTCGCCGTTCTCAATCAGCACGTCGCCGTTTTCATCAAGTGCGAAGCCCTTCATGCCGCCACCTCCTATAAAATGCCCACGATAATGCTGTCCGATATGGTGTGCCGCCCGACCGGAGGCACAGCGTTGACGCCGCGCCGCGCGTCCGTAATGTCCCTGTCCGCGCACACGCATACAACCAGATCGCCCGCAGCCAGCGCGGAAGGTACAGCCACGGTTTCAGAGCGGGTAGCGCCATCGGCTGATATGAGGTAGGTGATTGTCTTGCTCGCAAACTTCTTACATGCAATCGGCACGTTGGCAACGACGGCCTGCGTTTTGCCGGATGTGCTGCCGACTTCCTTTATCTTGCCCAGCGGCTGAACCGTCGCCGTGCTGCCATCCGTCGAAACCACCTTGCCGATGTACGCGCAGTGCAAGTCCAGCAGTTTGCGCTCAATCGCGGAATCGACAAACGTCATACTGCCCATCAAATCACCCCCTTAGTACATCTTGAACTTGGTAATGGCCTCATACGCGGAGAAGCGGTGCTCGCCCTTGCATACGCGGTAAGTGCCGGCCGCGTCCACGCTCTTTAGCGCCACGATTGCGCCCGCACACATGCGATGTTGCAGCAGCATTTCGACTTCGTAGCCGCTCACCGTCTCGGTAAAGTCCTCGGCGGTCACTTCCTCCTCAAAGGGACTGGGCGAGCCTATCAGGCCGGTGTCGCTGGAAACCGTGAAATTGATGTTGTCGCCGTTTTTGATGTAGCGCGCATAAATCTTGCCCTTGCTCACGTATACGGATATGCCGCACACCTTGGCGTACCGGCTGATGTTCTCCATCAGATCGCCGTCCACGGTCTGGGAATCCTTGTATGTGTAATCGCGCCGCGGGCTGAATACCGCCACGGGAATGCCGGTCTTGTCAATCAGCTTTTTGAGTATGTAGCTGGCCTTCGTCCCTTTGGCGAACGCGATGCTTTCCACGGTATGGTCCTTTATGTCGTCCATCGCGTTGATGCTCGTCACCTTGTCCGCGCCCTCGTGGACGGTCTTTATCTTGGATATAAAGCCGCTGAACAGCACGCCGGTGTCGCCCTTGTAGCCCGCCGAGATGGATATGGCCGCGCCCTTTTTAAGCTTCTTGAGCGTATTGTTTGACAGGTTGTATACCTTTATCTCCGCTTCGTTGGGTTCCATATCGTCGTCGAACGGCACGACAAACTCGATGTCCAGCGTTTCGGACGAGATGGAAACCTGCCCGCTTTTTATAGTAGCCACGCTGCCGAATACGCCATCAGGCCGAATATCATACGGCGTGGTCCAGCTCTCAAACGCCTTTACCAGCGCCGAGCGCAGGCGGCTGTCCTGATTCCGCGTTACCATCTCTGACCTAGCCATTGTCCTCACCGCCATTATCGATAATCAGCAGTACGGTTTTGCCCAGATTGTCAAACGTTACCGTATCGCTTTCGCCGGAAGGGTCTGTCGGTATGATGTCCACGGCGGGGAACAGCTCCGGATTGTAAACGTCTTGCCAGAGCCTTACACCATAAATGACAGGTTCCCCGGCGCAGATCAGCGCGCCGTCCTTGTACAGGTCCAGCGTGAACAGGTCGGCGGTCGCGTTGTAGTTCACTTTCAGCGTGAACAGCTCCCCGGCCAGCAGCATGTCGCAGGTGTAGGGAAGCAGCTCTTTATTTATTTCAAGCGTGTCAGGTGTCTCCATTTGCTGCCTCCTTACTTTTTATAGCCCATAAGCAGCTTTCTGCCTATCTGGAGCGTTCGCGCGTCTCCCTTGCGCGAGAAGGCTTTCGGGTTATTATTGATAACCCAGCTTTCGGATTTGCCCAGGTATTTGTATTTTTTGTTCACAAGCGCCCAGACTGTATCGCCCTTCTTGACGGTGTGATACACCGCCGAGCCGGAACCGCTGCTCACTTGCTGCGTGCCCGCGTTGGTCGTGCCGCTGGTGCTGGTCTGCGCGCAGCCCTCGATGTTTTTGAAATCAACCCAGCCGTACCCCCTGCCGCCGTCGGTCGAAATCAGGTGGTAGTCATGCAC
>USEE01000114.1 GCA_900553645.1 uncultured Eubacteriales bacterium | reverse complement strand
CGGTGGGCGTTTCTTCTAATATAATAGAAGCTTGTCTGCACGCGCTGAGCGAAGCGGTGACGTATATGCTGCTGAAAGAGGTAAACGGATGGGAAAGCGAGCGCAGACCGCAAACGGTTTAAGCGTTTGACATAAATGGCAAGGGGAAGTGGTCGATTGCAGTATCCGGGTTTCATGCAAGCGTTTTTGTCGTTTGCACAGTCGCCGGCATTTGCGGGCGTGGAAAACTTTTGTTGCAGGGTGTACCCGTGGATAGCCGCCATACTGATGGCCGCAGTGCTTTTGTGGTATCTGCCGCGCTATTTTTATGAGGGTTACAGCGGGCGGTATTTTGCGCGCACTCACCGCGACGAACCGCGCGAGGATATACGCTTTATGGCTTTCGGCAGTCGTCCGCTCAGAGCCGCATTGTGGGTGCTGATGATGTTCGCCGCGTCGCGTGCGCTGTGGCTAATCATACTTCAGATAGTCATAAGCGCAAACGGCTTGGCACCGCTCAGCCTTGACTCGCTGCCCGGATATTTGAATAAGTGGGACGCGGTTAACTATACGCGCATTGCGCAGTACTGGTACGGATTTGACAATCATGGCATACCCGACTATGTTCAGGAATACACGATTGCGTTCCTGCCGGGCTATCCGGTCATGATACGCGCGCTCAACTGCCTCGTGGGCGACTATGTGCTTAGCGGCATGATACTGTCAAACGTAATGGCGCTGGGCAGCGGCGTGCTGCTTTATGCTATGGTTTCGGACATGTACTCCGAACCCGCCGCGCGCAGGTGCTGCTTTTTCTTCTTCTTTTCGATTGCAGCGTGCGTATTCTCGGCCACGCATTCCGAAAGCGCACTCGTGTTCTTTACGCTGCTGTCGGTATACCTTGCCCGCAAGCGGCACTTTGTGCCCGCAGTTATAGTGGGCGCATACGCGGCATTTACGCGCCAGTTCGGCATGTTCGCGGCGGTGCCGGTGTTTTACGAGATACTCAGAAGTCTCGAACGCTATCCCACCAGCTCCGACATAATCATGCGCGAGCGCGAGGACGTGGGCGCGGTCGTATCGCGTGCCACGCTGGGCGAGCGCGTGCGGCACAGCGTGCGTATGCGCAAGGTGTGGCAATATGTCGCGCTGACCGCGTGCATATTGCTAGGGTATGTCGCCTACATGGTAATTAACTATGCCGTGTACGGCACGCCCACCGCGTTTTTGTATTATCAGCAGCTCAACTGGGGCAACCAGCTTACCTCCATGTGGAACTGTGTGCGCATAATCGCCGAAAACCTTTGCGGCAATCTGCGCGCCGGCTCGAATGCGTCCAGCGTTATGGGCATATTCCTGCCCGAGTTTGTCATGGCGCTTGCGCTGCCGCTAGTGCTGCTGGCGTTTGTGCGCCGCGGCGATGCGGGCGACAATGCGTATGCGTGGTGCTATGTGGCGCTGTCGTTCTCGTCCACATGGCTGATATCGGGCATAAGGTACATCGCGGCGATGTATCCGCTGTATATCATGCTGGCACTGCTTTCATCGCGCCGGGGCTGGCGCTGGGTGCTGTATACGCTTACGTTTGTGCTGTTTGCGTACTATAATGTCATGTATAGCGCGTATGCGCTGGTGGTCTGATACAAATGATAAAAAGCTTGGGGGGAGGCATTTACCAATGATAAAGAAGTTCATTGAGGAGTTTAAGGCGTTTGCGTTCAAAGGCAATGTAATCGACATGGCCGTCGGCGTTATGATCGGCTCGGCGTTCGGCAAGATAACCACGTCGCTGGTCAACGACATGTTCATGCCGCTGCTCAGCCTGATTATTGGCAAGGTCAACGTATCGGGCTGGTTCATCGCGCTGGACGGCAATTCGTATCCGTCGGCTGCTGCGGCCGAGGAGGCGAGCGCGGCGGTATTCAAGTACGGCTCGTTCCTGTCTACCGTGATTGACTTTTTCCTTATCGCGCTGTGCATATTCGCGTTTGTAAAGCTGATTAACAAGCTCCATAAGCCCAAGGCGGCTCCCACTCCCGAGCCTGAGCGCAAATGCCCGTATTGCATGGGCGTGATCGACAAGGCCGCGACGCGCTGTCCGCATTGCACCAGTGAGCTGGAGGGCTTCACCGGCCACACGCACGATGCGTGAAGCCATCCGGCGTGAGCGCGGCTACATTGCGCTGGCACTGATATGCGCGCTGCTGGCGGGCGTGTCGGTTTTCCGCACTGCGGCTATGCGCAGCGATACGGTTATCGAAGTGGCCGACTTTAAGCCGCCGGTAAGCGCCCTCATAGACATAAACAGCGCGGACATATCGCTGCTCATCAGCCTGCCGGGCGTGGGTGAAAAGACCGCGCAGCGCATAATCGACGGCAGACCTTACGAGAGCGTGGACGACCTGCGCAAGGTGGAGGGCATAGGCGAAAAGACGCTTGACGGCATAAGAGATCGCATACGCGTGGGCGGCGATTGACTCATACTGCGCGTGTACGTGGACCTGCGCGACGTGGACGCTGCTTTACGGGCGCGCAGGTCGTTAAATTTATCCGGGTGGGGGCGGCCTTAAACGCCCTTTATATTATTTGGAGGAATCATCCTATGCGGAAATTTGGCAACCGGGAATTTTTTAAGGAGACGCTGCGGCTGGGCCTGCCGGTCGCGATACAGGGCCTGCTCACCAGCTCGCTGTCGTTTATCGACACGCTCATGGTCGGCTCTCAGGGCGAAAACGCGCTGGCAGCGGTGGGCGCGGCCGGACAGTTCGGCGGACTGCTGTTCGGCTTCTATTGGGGCCTGTGCTGCGGCGGCACGCTGTTTATCGCGCAGTACCACGGCATACACGACGAGGACGGCATACGCCGCGCATACGGCCTTACAAATACCTGTATGATGGCGCTGGCGGTGATATTTTCCGTGCTGGCGATATTCATACCGGATAAGGTTATGCAGATATATGTGTCCGATCCCGACGTGTGCGCAATCGGCGCGACTTACCTGCGCGCGCTGGGCGTTGCGTATCTGTTCCAGACCTTCTCCACGGCCCTTTCCACGGTGCTCAGTTCGACCGAGCGCGTGAAGCTGCCGCTCGTGGCGTCCATAGCGTCCATACTCACCAATACCGGGCTTAACTGGTTCCTGATATACGGCCACATGGGCGCGCCCAAGCTGGGCGTAATGGGCGCGGCGGTTTCGTCCGTGGTCGCGTCGATAGTCAACGCGGCGGTGCTTCTGATCGTATGCATAAAGCAAAAGAACATCGCGGTCACGCACATAGACCGCATGTTCCACTGGTCGGGCGATTTTGTCAGGGAGTACTTTATCAAATCCTCTCCGCTGGTCATTAACGAAACTCTCTATAGCCTTGCGACGCTGGTGGTAAACATCGTCTACGGCCGTCAGGGCGCGGGCAATCTGGCCGCGATAAGCATATTCCGCACGGTCGAGGGTCTTACGTTCTCGTTCTTCCGCGGCCTGAGTAACGCCAGCTCGGTCATGGTGGGCAAGCGCGTGGGCGCGGGCGAGCTGGGCGAGGCGAAATTGTATTCGCGCTGGTCCACTATGCTGTGCCCGATGCTGTCGTTTAGCATATGCGCGTGCGTGGTGCTGGCGCGCGGGCCGCTGCTCGGCCTGTTCGACGTGTCCGACGCGGTGCGCATGACCGCTACGCAGATACTTATCGCGTACATGTTCCTGGGTCCGGTGCGCCATACCAATTACCTGCAGGTCAATTTGTTCCGCTCGGGCGGCGAAACGCGCATGGGCATGTTTATGGAGGTGGGCGGCATATGGCTCATCACCGTGCCCATGGTGCTGCTTACCGGCATGGCGATACACGCGCCGTTCATAATCGTGTTCATATCCTCGATGGTCGAGGAGCTGGTGAAATTCCCGATAGAGCTGAAGTATATGCTCAGCCTTAAATGGATAAAGCCGGTCACAGAGCAGGGCATGGCCGCCAAGGCCGCCATGCTTGAAGCCATGGAGGAAATAAAGGGATAACGGCTTATGCGCCGCGCGCCTGCATGTGTGGGAGCGCGGCGATTTTGTTTAAGGCGGTATTTCAGGACAGGGCAGAGTCCGAGACTGTCTCGGCCTTATCAATTTTACATTTGAGACGCAGTTAAGCGGTATGAAGCGGCGCAAACGATGCTTTTGAACATATATCCATTGCGCACGCGCGTGCCGGATGGTAAAATGTGCTCAGCAAGATAATGAGACTTAAAAGGGGGGTCTGATTGTTGAAAATGAAAAGGCTTGCGGCGGCACTGCTGACATTTATTATGCTGCTGATAGCGCAGACGGCGCTGGCCGGCGGCGACGCCATTGTGGATGATTTCACCGCACGCATGGTGATAGGGATCGACGGCTCGCTGTCGGTCGAGGAAACAATCACGTACAGCGTGACCGATTCGATAAACGGCTTCACGCGCGACATCGATCCCAGCTTCGGCAGTGGTTACTTTGATTTCAGCGCCGCACGCATAATCGACGGCAGCGAAATCGCGATGCAGTACGACGCATCTGCCGCGCGCGGCGACGAGGGCGTGTATTATGCCGAGCAGCAGGATAACGGCCTTGTCAGGTACTACATGTTCGTGCCGTGCGGCGAGGGCGATGAGGTTACGATGGTATACCGTTACCGGCTGGAGGACGTGTGCAAACGCTACCTCGACGTAGGCGTTCTGGACATGCCGCTGCTGGGCGACGCATGGGAGATGGACATAAGCAGCTATACCGGCCGCATTGAATTTATCGGTCAGGTAGAAGGCAATATCGACATGCTGGTCAAGAGCGCGGGCATGAACCTTACCGAATGCGCCGTTACGGACGGCGGTATCGACTTTGCGGGTGAGGATGCAGGCAACGGCGGCGTGTTCCGCGTGCGGCTGATGTTCCCGTCGGGCGCGCTTTCGGGCATGGCCTACACGAGCGAGGAAAACATGCGCGGCAGGATACTCGCGGATGAAGCCGAATATCAGGCCACACTTGAAGAAAGCGACCGCATGGGCAAGATCGTACTGCTGTGCGCGATAATCGTGATGGCGGCGGCGATTGCTGCGGCGTGCCTTATCTGGGGGCGCGACCCGCGCGTGGATGCTTATACCTATACCACCGGCACGCCGCTGCCCGTCCGCGGCGATATAGGCCCGGCTGAGGTAAAGATGATATTCAGCGGCAGTCTGCCCGATACCAACACGTTGGCGGCGGTCATGCTCGACCTCACGCGGCGCGGCTATATCGACATAGTGGGCGGCAAGGGCGATATGGAATACGTGCGCACGGCCAAGCCCATCGACGACTGCTCCGATCAGGAACAGTTTGTGCTGAACTGGATAATGAACATCGGCGACGGCGAAAGCGTGACGCTGGACGCGGTGCGCAAGGCCGCCGAAAAATCGGCCTACAGCCAGAAATTCATGGACTGGACCAAGATGGTGCGGCGCAGTGTGAATGCGGGCGGCTGGTTTGTAAAGCGTACGGCGGCTCAGATAGCCGTGGGCATAATACTGCTGGTTATGGCGGCTGCGGCGATACTGATTGGGCTTTCGTTTATGGTGAACGAGGGGCCGTATGCCACTCTGGGCATGTTCACGCTGTTTTCGTTCATGCCGCTTGTGATTGGCGGCCTTGTGGTGCTGGTTGCGCAGAAGCGCACT
>USEE01000113.1 GCA_900553645.1 uncultured Eubacteriales bacterium | reverse complement strand
GGTAAAGGGCGCGTTAATAAGTACGTAATCGTTGTACTTGAGCGCCTCAAAAGCTACCTCAAGTATCGCGTCGTACTCGTAATTGCGCACATTTTCCTCAAAGAACTGCGATGAACGGTTGTTGGGTTCGCCCGCAACCTTGAATATCTGCGCAGACAGCACAAGCAGCGAATCCTTGTCCAGATAGACGCAATTCTTCAGCGCGCGCGCCAGCTTATCGGTGATGAAGGATTTGCCGCACGCAGGCGGCGAGGTGACTAGAATCATGTGCTTCATTTGTCAATGCCCCTCTATTCTAAGTGTGATACATAACTTTATCAATATGGCTACGCCAATTGCATTGTCCATATACACAAAAGTATAGCTAGTTTTATCGCAATTGTCAACCTCAAACGGCGATAATTCGCGCAGATTAGTTCGATTTTTACGCAAAATCGGGGCTTAAACTGCGTATATGCCTGCCGCACTGCGACAACTATCGCGCTATATATAAATTATAATATTAAGACATAATCACGGCGCGGAGGTGGACGTATGCTCAGTCGGCAGGAGAGAACCATGCCCGGACGGGCGATTATAAGCGCGGCGCGCGGCGAGGGCGCGCAGCATATTGGCCGGTGCGCGTGTGCGGCGCTGATGGCGTTTCTGTGCGCCCGCGCTTCGCTTTTCGGCGGCGTTCAGACGGCGGGCGCGGCGCTGTTCGCTGCAGGGCTGTGCGGCGGGTATGGCGGGGTGAGTATGATCATCGGCTGCATTGCGGGCTGTGCGCTGACTGGCGGCGTATCGCGCATATGGCCGGCGTTTGCGTGCCTGAGCGTGTGGCTGATAATGTGCGTCATGCGCAGTATGGAGTATATTCAGATCAAGTCCGAAAAAACGGCGCGCATGTTCAGACGGATATTATCGGCGGCGCAGGGCGATACCGACTCGGCGAGATTTGTTGCGCTTGCAGCGTGTGCGGCGGGCGTTTCCAACCTGATAATGACCGTGGTGCTGGCCGGTTCATCGAATGAGGGGCTTGTTTATTGCGGGATAAGCGCGCTCATGGGTTTCGGGCTTACGCCGGTATTTGCGCTGGCGCTGAACGGTTCCGATGCGCCCGTTCTGCACAGGAGGTGCGCGCTTATGCTGCTGTGCGCGACGTGCGCGTCCGGGCTTAGCGGCATTTTGGCAGGTATGCTCGACCTGCACGCGCTGGCATGTGCGGCGGCGCTTGCCGTACTTACATATGATCTGCCCGGCGAGGCGGGTAAGCGCGCCGCTTCGGGTTTTGCCTTAGGCTGTGTACTAAGCGCGTGCCTGCTGGCGGCGGACGACTTGTCGTGGCGGCTGGCCGTGTATCCGATTGCAGGCACACTTGCAGGTCTTATGGGAAGCGCCGCATACGGTCTGCCCGGTGCTGGGGTATGCGCATTGTGCGGACTGATGGACGGTTATGGCACGCTGACTTCGGGCGCGATAGGCGCAGTGGGTGCGGCGTTATGGGGCGCAATTAATCGTGTCAATGGCGATGAGCGTCAGCGGCACGATGCTCAAAACCTGCTCACGTCCTGCATAAGCCGCGAATGCGCGCAGGTTCAGCAGCGACTGGTAAATCTGGAGCGCGACGTGGACGATATAACGCAGTCCGCACCGCCGATGAGCCGCGCGCGTGAGCTGGGCGAGATGCGCAGACTCATATGTTCAGGCTGTGCGCGCGAAGGGCGCTGTTGGAACAGGGCGGACAGCGCAGGCTATGCGGCGCTTATAAGACTGCGCGACGCGATAATGCGCGGTGAGGCGGTAAGCGCGACCATTCTTCCGACCGGCTGTGTAAGAAGCGCGGAGCTGGAAACCCGACTGCCCGCGATAAAACGCCTTTTTAGCATGGACGAGTGCAAGCGGGCGATTGCAAAGCGGCGCGAGGACATACTGAGCGACGAGCGCATTCGCATACGCGGCGAGGCTGAAGCCGAAATGCGCAGTCTGCGCCGCCTGAAGCTGGATGCGGACGCATCTCATAGGGCAAGCCGGGCGTTACGCGCGGCGAAACTCAGCGGCGGGCGCGTGTGCGTGACCGCTGGTGAAGAACGTCTTGCGTTTATAGAGGGCGGCGCAAATCCGGAGGGAATCGAGCGCGAACTGATGCGCGCAACCGGCGTAGATTTTGAAGTCACGGGCAAGTCGGGCAATGTGTTCCGGCTAAGACAGCGCTCACGGCTCAGCGTGCACGGCGCGGTGCGGCGGTATGCGCAAAGCGCGGACGCGTGCGGCGACAGCGCGCTCATTACGCGGCTGAGCGACGGGCGTTGGCTGGCGGCGGTGTCGGACGGCAAAGGCAGGGGAGACGCGGCGGCGCGCGAAAGCTGTGCGGCGCTGGCGGTGGTCAACCGGCTATTGGGCGACGGCGTGCGCCCGGAAAGCGCGCTGGAGATCGCCAACACGATACTTCAACTGCGCGGTGACGACGAGATGTACGCGACGCTGGACGTAATGCTGATCGATCCCGAAAGCGGCCGGGCAGATTCGTACAAGCTGGGCGCGGCGCCGTCGGTGCTGGTCAGCGGCGGCCGTGCGCGCATGATAACCGGCAGCGCCCTGCCGTGCGGCATACTGGCGGATGTAAGCGCGGCGCACCGGCTGGCGCGTCTGCGCGATGGGGACAGGCTGATTATGCTGACCGACGGCGTGTGCGACTTCAGCGACGACGATCAGCGCCGGAGCCTGATGAGCCTTTCGTGCGCGTTACTCAGCGATTCGCCGGACAGCGCGGCCGAACGCCTGATTGCCCGTATGCGCGCGAAGTATTCGCTTAAAGACGATGCGGCTGTCGTGGTTATCGACATATCGGCGCGCCGACACACTGCGCACAGGCACTTTTTCGGACTGCACAGCCGGAAATAGCATTATAAAGGAAGCGGCTCGGAAGTTATCTGAACGGCGGTTCAGTATGGCTTTCGGGCTGCTTTTTGTCTGTGCTGAGGAGGTAAGCTAAGGCTTTCAACGACTCAATGCCTAAGGCGGTTAAAGCTGAGAAGCTTTTCAGACAGACACAACTGCGGCTGACTGCCTTAACATAAATCATTCGAAGCAGCGGTGCAAAGCATAAAGCGGCGGCTGGCTGTAACAACGAACGGCTAAATCAATTCATTGTGACGGATATTGTGAACAAAAACCAAACATATGCGTCAATATTAACGGACGCGCCCGTTAATTGACATAAACTGAGTTGTGCGCGCGCGGCCATAGTGGTAAAATTATATCATGGACAGTTATTGGAGGCGCGTATGAAACTTAGCGAGGCGATAGCGGCGCTCAAATCGGGTCAGATCGTGCGCGCGGGTCAGCGCGTGCTGTGCGCGTTGTCGGGCGGCGCGGACTCGGTGGCGCTGGCGCACATACTGCGCTCGGCTGCGGACGCGGCGGGGTATGAGGTATGCGCGGCGCATGTGCATCACGGCATACGCGCCGAATCCGACGAGGAGTTTGAATTTGTAAAGTCACTTTGCGACAGCATGGACATGCGGCTCTTTACGACGCGCGTCGATGTGCCGCAGATTGCGCAAAACACGGGCGAGGGCATAGAGAGCGCGGCGCGGCGCGTCAGGTACGAATTTTTCTACCGCACGGCGCGCGAGCAGAACTGTGACTTAATCGCACTTGCGCATCACAGCCGCGATCAGGCCGAAACCGTGCTGATGCACGCATTGCGCGGCGCGTCGGTGAGCGGGCTTGCGGGCATGAGGCCAAGCGCCGGTATGCTGATAAGGCCATTGCTGGATGTTGACCCGGAGGAATTGCGCGAATACCTGAACGAGCATAACCTCGACTTCCGCGAGGACAAGACCAACGCAGACACGCGCTACACCCGCAATTACGTCCGGCATGTGATATTGCCCGACTGCGAGCGGGCGTACCCGGGCAGCCGTGCGGGACTGTGCCGACTGGCCAAGGCGGCGGCGCGCGACGACGACTATATGAGCTCAGTTGCGGACGTGGCGGTGCGCGAATGCTTGTTTGAATATCCGGGCGGCGAGTTCATCGTCGCGGATAAGTTCCGCAGTTTGCACCCGGCGATACAGGCGCGCATAGCGGCGCGTGCGATGCGCAATTCCGGCCATGACCCCGAACAGGCGGGCATCGAGCGGCTGCTTGCGGTGCTTGACGGCCATACGACCAACCTGCCGGGCGATGTGCGCGTGAGTCTGGGCACGAATCGCATATATCTGGAATATGCGGGCAATGGGCGCGGCGGGCGGCTGCTGGACGCGCTTGGCGAATCGCATGATATAAGCATTGAAACTATTCCCACTCAAATCGAAACGTCGATTGGCAAACTGAATATTGAACCTGAATTACTTGAGGCGGACGGCAGTCTGCATCTGGGCGACGGCCGCTGGGAACAGTTGGTTGACGCGGCGGCGCTGGAGGGCGCTCAATTGCGCTTCAGGCGCGCGGGCGACACGATATGGCCGCTGGGCGCGCCCGGCGAAAAGAAGCTGAAGGACTATTACATAGACAAAAAGGTGGACAGGCAGGTCAGGGGATTTTTGCCCGTAGCGGCGCGCGGCTCGCGCGTTTTATGGGCGCTGGGCGTGGGCGTGGCGCGCGATTGCGCGGTCACTCCCGATACAAGCAAAACCGCGCTTTTGCGCTGGCAGGGACTTAAACTCTGGTAATAAAAATTGCGGAGGATGAAAAGAATGAACATTAATCCCGTTAATATGCAGGCAGACATTGACCATTGGCTGATTAGCCGCGATGAGCTGGAAAAGCGCGTCGCCGAACTGGGCGCGCGCATAACCGAGGACTACCGCGGCAAGGATGTGCTGATGGTGGGCATACTCAAGGGCGCGGTTGTGTTCTTCTCCGACCTGATACGCCATGTGGACATACCCGTGGCGATCGACTTCATGGCAATATCCAGCTACGGCAGCGCCACCAAGTCATCGGGCGTGGTGCGCATACTCAAGGATCTGGATAACGCCATCTCGGGCCGCCATGTGATAATCGTCGAGGACATAGTGGATACCGGCAAGACGCTGGCCTTCCTCAAGGAAACGCTGCTGGCGCGCGGCGCGGCCAGCCTTAAAATCTGCACTCTGCTGGATAAGCCCGACCGCCGACAGGTAGAGATTGAGGCGGATTACTTCGGCTTCGTAATCCCCAACGAGTTCGTTGTGGGCTATGGCCTTGACTATGCCGAAAAGTACCGCAACCTCCCCGACATAGGCGTGCTCAAGCCCGAGGTGTACGCCTGAGTTACGGCAATGCCTCAAATATGGCGCATTTGCCCCGCAACCCTATAATTAATGAAGAAAAATGGCTTTTTCGGAAAATTAGGGCGTTTGGGTTTGCATTTGAAGCGCTGTGATGGTACAATATTACCAGCCTTAGGAGCAGTATGCTCCTTTGACTGAGGCTTCACACTGTGAAAGCGAGGGAAGAGTTGTTTGAATCCAAATTCTAACCGGCCGAATGTTCCTAATAATATGAAGAAAAATCCCATGCAGGGGCCGTTCAAATACCTGCTGCTGCTGGTACTGCTGGCGGTCATCGCATTTGCGCTGTCCAATCAGAACGGGAATATCTCCAATGAGAAGAGCTATTCCGAGCTGCTGACAATGATTGAGGAAGGCCAGATTGAGCAGGTTGCGATACAGTCCAACACGCTGGTTGCGCGCCTTGT
>USEE01000112.1 GCA_900553645.1 uncultured Eubacteriales bacterium | reverse complement strand
CTGATGTTCACACCCGGCGAAATCGACATTTCGTCCGGTCAGATAATCAGCTTTGAAGGCATAAAGGTGCTGATCGACGTAATCGTCGCGTCCGTATTCGCGATGATAATGGGCGGCACCGAAACCGCATTGATTGCAACCGGCCCGATAGGTCTTATCATAGGCGCGATACTGGGCCTGATCGTCGCGGTGATAGGCTCTCAGGCGGCCGATAAGAAACTGCGTACGATGAACCTGCCCAAGGGCGTGCGCAAGCTGTTCTCGGAAAAACGCTTCCACGCCAGCCTAGAGCGCAAGCAGGAGGACTTCGCGTTCGCGATATTCGACCGCCTGATGTCCGACCTTGAAAAGCCCACGCCCGAGATAACCAAGATGATAGACGACATCGCCGACTGCCTTGAGACGCAATTGCGCGATATGCTCAATAAGGCCGTATTGCTGATAAGGTAATGCACAGCAAAGCGGGGACGCTCCATCGATACCCGATCGATAAGAACGTCCCCGCTTGAGTGTGTCTCAAAAATTCCTGAGTACGCAGTTTTGAGCGGTGATCCGCCATTTCTGCGTCACAAGGCTCGATTTAGCGCTGCTAAGCCTTCGGGTTTCTTCCTTGAACTGACGAAAAATCCACTCGAACCTGCGAATTGTTCCACTTGAGACACACTCTAAGTATGCCTTAAAATCAATCGTAGCTTATAACCAATGCGTCGGATTCGCTTGCCAACCGCTCAAATTCCTGCTTAAACTCGTCGACAGTCGCGTCCGAACCGAGCAAGGGATTGTCGGTCGCGTCTGCGCGGCTTATGCCCAGCGACAGCATCGGGGTCATGCCTGACGAATAAAATACTATCGACATCCGGTCACATTGCAGCTCGTACTCCTTCACGCACCGCCAGTAGCTTGCGTTTATAGTGTGCGCACAGTCCCACAGCGCATCAGCGTCGTCGCTCGCGGCATATATATTAAGCAGAACATCGCTGCGCTCGCCCGAATTCTGATAGCTGGTCTGAGTCCAGCCGTCCGGCAGCAGCGCTGCACAGTACTTAATCAGCCCGTCCATGTCTACGATGCGGCGTGCTGGCGGCGGCAATAGATTGCCGGTCGCGGCGCTGTCGTTCGACGGCGTTAGCGTCATTTCAATCGCCTCGTTGGTTATGGCAAGGCTTATTTCAAGCCCATAGGCGTACTCGGTGCCGCCTGCGCTGCTTATCATGTCGATAAGGTCCATCCATACCATACTCGCATCCGCCGCCGAATATGCGGCGATTGAACCGGTGAGCACGGTCGATATGATCTCGCCCGAAAGCGCGCTGAAGTCGCCCTGCGCGGTAAGCGCAATCGACGAAATTGCGCCGTCTGTCTGAATTACCTCCAATATAATCGTGGAATTGACGATCAGCGTGTACGGATCGTCGCTATCCAGATGCCGCCACGCTATGCCGCGCTCGTCCATCAATGCGGTAACGCCCTTAATATATTCATCCGCTGTGACCGCGGCGATGGACGGCTGACTGGTCGTCGAGGCGGTCGGCTCAGCTATCGCTGGCAGTCCCGCACCTAACGTCAGCGCGCAGAGCAAGGATGCAAAAATGCGCCTTATCATAAAGCACCTCTCAGGCAGAATCGATAAATGCCGCCTACATTATATCAGAATAAACAGCCGCGCGCAACGCGATATGCTTAACGAACGGATGAATGGAGCTTAAAGTATAAAATCAGCGTAAAATGCGATTTTTTTCAGGCAAAAAGCAGGAAAAAAGGTAGCTAATGTAGAAATGAGTGAATTAAGGATGAGATTGTACCATTCCGAACTTTTATAGCCCGGAATGGATCATAATCAAACCAGATCCATGGTTTTCATATTACTTATCTGTCCGGCAAAGGGCGGCAAAAACGCCACCGTAACCGAACGCGATGTGATAGGAGGCACAGATATGGGCAAGGAACTGGAACAAATGCTTAAACGCAAGGAAGAAATCCTGGCGGGCGACGCGGCGCGCGTAAAGGCGCAGCACGACGCTGGCAAGCTGACTGCGCGCGAGCGCATCGACAAGCTGCTGGGCGCGGAGTTTACCGAGCTGGATCAGCTTACGGCCGGCGGCGAGTCGGGCGTAGTGACCGGCTACGGCGTGCTGGGCGAAACGCCCGTGTACGTATGGGCGCAGGATTACACCGTTAAGGGCGGCGCAATCAGCGCGTCCGGCGCTCAGAAGGTACTGAAGCTGCTCGACATGGCCAAGAAGGCCGGCAAGCCGGTCGTGTCGCTGCTCGACAGCGCGGGTATGCGCCTGGACGAGGGCGTATGCGGTCTGGCCGCGTTTGCGCGCATACTGGGCAAGGTGGCCGAGCTTTCCGGCGTAGTGCCGCAGGTGGCTCTGGTGCTCGGCCCGGTAATGGGCGGCAGCGCCATGGTCGCCGCGCAGAGCGACGTTGTGATTCAGGCCAAGTGCGGATCGCTCTTGGCTAACGGCCCGCAGATAATCGGTTCCGCTAAGGGCAAGCCTGCCGACGCGGCGCTGCTGGGTGGCATTGAGGCTTCTGCCAAGTCCGGCATCAGCCAGCTGACCTGCGAGACCGAGGACGAGGTTTTCGAGCTGGCTTCCAAGGTGATTAACCTTCTGCCGCTCAACTCCGCGTGCGACGACGATCTGGTCGAGACCGGCGACGATTATGCCCGCGAAGTGCCCGCGCTCAACGACATGGCCGAGTGCGACATGCGCGCTGCCGTAAAGGCGCTTGCCGATAACGGCGATGTGATCGAGTTTACCCCCGACTATGCGAGCAAGGCCGTTACCGCGATGGGTCGTCTGGGCGACCGTGCCGTGGGCTTTGTTGGCGTATCCGGCCGCGTATGTCCCGGCATGAGCGCCAAGATCGCGCGTTTTGTGCGCACCTGCGACTGTTTCAATCTCCCCGTTGTTACTCTGGCCGATGTTGAGGGCTTCTCGGTTGAGGCCGACAACGCCGACATGATCAAGGCTCAGGCTCAGCTCATGTTCGCGACCGCCGAGGCCACTGTGCCCAAGATCGCCGTAATCACCGGCAAGGCCATGGGCGCTGCTTACATGGCGCTGGCTTCCAAGGAAGTTTGCGACATCGCGTTTGCGTGGCCGCAGGCCTCCGTCGCCCCGCTGGATGCGCCCGCCGCTGTGCAGATGCTGCACGCCGACGAGCTGGTAGGCGCGGCCGATCCCGCCGCCAAGCGCGCCGAGCTGGAAAGCGCTTACCTGCACGACGTGGTGGACGGCGTGAACGCCGCCAAGTGCGGTCAGGTGGACGCCGTGATAGTGCCGTCCGATACCCGCAAGGACCTGATTGGCGCTCTGGAGACTCTGGAAGGCAAGCGCGAGGAGCGTGCGCCCCGCAAGCATGGCAACATGCCGCTGTAATGCCTGAGCAGCCCGGATTAGCCTTCGGGCAAGAGGGAGGATGCTTATGTTTTTTGTTAAACTCGGATATGGCCTGGGCGTTACGGTGATCGGCCTGGTGGTCGTGTTCTTCGCGCTGGCCATACTTATCGCGCTTATCATGGGCATGACCAAGGTTTTTGATAAGTCGAAAAAGCCCGCGCCGGCTCCCGAAAAGCCCGCCGCGCCCGCCCCGGCTCCCGCGCCTGTGGCCGTGGCCGCGGTCGAGGAAGAGCCTGTGCAGGACGACAGCGAAGTAGTGGCCGCTATAATGGCCGCGCTCAGCTGCGTATACGAGGGCACCGGCAAGCGTCCGGTCGTGCGCGCGGTGCGCCGCTCCAGCAGCGATTGGAAGCACGCTTACCGCTGAAAAACGTTTTAATCCTGAAAAAAACTTATAATGCAAAGTCGAAACGACTGTTTTGAGGAGGATTACAATGCGCAAGTTTAATGTTGTGGTCAATGGCACCGCTTATGAAGTAGAAGTAGAAGAAGTCGCCGCCGGCGCTTCCAGCGCTCCCGTAGTAGCCGCCGCTCCCAAGGCCGCGCCCGCTCCTAAGGCTGCTCCCAAGGCCGCCGCGCCCGCTCCTGTTGCCGCACCCGCTGGCGCCACTACCGTCAATTCGCCCATGCCCGGCACTATCGTGGACGTAAAGGTAGCCGTGGGTCAGACCGTGAAAAATGGCGACCTGGTTGCTATTCTTGAGGCAATGAAGATGGAGAACGAAATCTTTGCTCCCTGCGACGGCAAGATCGTTGCTGTAAACGCGAGCAAGGGCGCGACCGTCAATACCGGCGACGCTATTGTTTCCATCCAATAAGCGTAAACCGCTTGTCTTATACGATAGGCTCGTCCGGACTTTTTCCGGCGGGCTGAAAGAAAGGATGGGGACTAAATGGGCTTTTTGTTTGGAACGTCCGTAGCGCTGGCTGACGGCGCGGCGGCAGCCGAAACGAGCAATTATTCGCTGAACGTGGGCGAAACGCTCATGGGTCTGGTACGCGATACCGGCTTTGGCGCGTTCTTCGTAGGCGACGGCTGGAAGATGCTGGCCATGATCATCATCGGCTGCGTGCTTTTGTATCTGGCTATTCATAAAGGCTTTGAACCCCTGCTGCTTTTGCCTATCGGCTTTGGTATGATACTGTCCAACCTGCCTCTGGCGGGCCTTATGGACGAGGGCGGTCTGCTTTACTATCTGTATAAGGGCGTAAAGCTGGGCATATACCCGCCGCTCATATTCCTGGGCGTGGGCGCAATGACTGACTTCGGCCCGCTGATAGCCAACCCCAAGTCGCTGTTCCTGGGCGCGGCGGCGCAGCTGGGCATATTCATCGCCTTCACCGGCGCCATACTGCTGGGCTGCAGCCCCGAGCTGGCCGCGTCCATCGGTATCATCGGCGGCGCGGACGGCCCCACGGCCATATACGTTACCTCTAAGCTCGCTCCCGAATACCTGGGTTCCATCGCGGTTGCGGCTTACTCCTACATGGCGCTGGTGCCCGTCATACAGCCGCCTATCATGAAGGCCCTTACCACCAAGGAAGAGCGCATGATAAAGATGGAGCAGCTCCGCCCGGTTTCCAAGAAGGAACTGATAGTGTTCCCGATCATGGTTACTATCGTCGTGTCGCTGCTCCTGCCGTCGGCTGCGCCGCTGGTGGGTATGCTGATGCTGGGTAACCTTATGCGCGTATCCGGCGTGGCCGACAGGCTTTCCAAGACCGCGCAGAACGAGCTGATGAACATAGTCACTATTTTCCTGGGTACCACCGTCGGCGCTACTGCTAAGGGCGCGACCTTCCTGACCGTGGATACGCTGGTCATCCTGGCCATGGGCGTATTCGCGTTCTGCATGGGTACTGCGGGCGGCGTGCTGCTGGGCAAGCTCATGTGCCATCTGACGCACGGCAAGATCAACCCCCTCATCGGTTCTGCGGGCGTTTCCGCCGTGCCTATGGCCGCGCGCGTTTCTCAGGTCGTGGGCCAGAAGGAAAATCCGTCCAACTTCCTGCTTATGCACGCCATGGGTCCCAACGTCGCGGGCGTTATCGGTTCGGCCGTCGCCGCGGGCGTGTTCCTGTCGATGTTTGCAAAGTAAGGGTTTAACCGTTACATCTATCGAGGAGGTTGCACAATGGCTAATAAGCTGCTTATTACTGAAACGATACTGCGCGATGCGCATCAGTCGCAGGCCGCGACCCGTATGCGCACCGATGAAATGCTGCCGGCATGTGAAATACTGGACAAAATCGGCTACTATTCTCTGGAG
>USEE01000111.1 GCA_900553645.1 uncultured Eubacteriales bacterium | reverse complement strand
TAACTGCGGCCCTTGAGCACTTTCTTTTCCTCAAGCCGTCCGCCTTTCTTCAAAAAGACGCTTTCCAGCCGCGCGTATCGGCTCATGTCCTCCGTCATTGCGCGCAGTTTCACCTCGCCGCGGATGCCCTGCGGACGCACGATTTCGCCGATTTGCAGATATTCCTGCTGCATATTGTCCTCCTAAACGCAACATGCCGCGCATCGCTGCGCGGCATGGTATGGTTTTCTTCGGCCTTGCCTTGCAGCGCTTAGAGAATCTCGACAAAAACGGGCTTCTCGCTGCGCGCGGTTGCCGCCTTGACCACGGAACGGATGGATTTGGCGATACGGCCCTGTTTGCCGATCACCTTGCCCATGTCGTCCGGAGAGACATGCAGTTCGATCACCGTCGATTCGGGATTATCCACTTGCTTCACCTGAACCGAATCTGCATCGTCAACCAGCGATTTGGCCACAAACTCGACCAGTGCGACGGCGTCAATCTGCTCCGCCATATTACTTGGTCACGCCCGCGTTGCGCAGCAGCGTCTTAACGGTCTGGGTAGGCTGAGCGCCCACGCCGAGCCAGTACTTGGCGCGCTCGTCGTCGAACTTCAGCTCAACGGGCTGAGTCATGGGGTTGAAATAGCCGATCTCCTCGATCGGGCGGCCATCGCGTGCGTCACGGCTGTCGATAACTACGATGCGGTAGAACGGGGCCTTCTTCATGCCCATCCTCTTCAGGCGAATCTTTACCATTTTATTTTCCTCCTTAAATTGGGGTCTTGCCGACCCATGGAACAATATATTGCAAACCCGCGCGGGGTCTACACGCTTGCATTTGGTTACTTGGAGAACGGAATCCTCATGCGGCCGCGCTTGCCGCGACCCATCATCTGCTTCATCAGCTGACGCGACTGGTCAAACTGCTTTAGCAGCAGGTTTATCTCCTGCACGGTGGTACCGCTGCCCGCCGCGATTCTGCGCTTGCGGCTGGCGCCCAGTATGTCGGGATTGCGGCGCTCCTCCATGGTCATGGACTGGATAATGGCCTGTATGCGGCCCATCTTCTTTTCATCGATCTTGATTTCGGCCAGCTTATTGCCTATGCCGGGAATCATCTTGAGTATATCCTCGAACGAACCCATCTTCTTCATCTGCTGCATCTGCTTGAGATAGTCGTTCAGATCGAAGGTCTGGGTGCGCATCTTGCGCTCCAGCTCGGCGGCGTTCTTCTCATCGAAGGTGTCCTGCGCCTTTTCTATAAGGCTCAGTACGTCGCCCATGCCCAGTATGCGGCTGGCCATGCGGTCAGGGTGGAACGGTTCCAGGTCGGTCAGCTTTTCGCCGGTGCCCGAGAATTTAATGGGCTTGCCGGTGACTGCCTTTACCGATATGGCCGCGCCGCCGCGGGTATCGCCGTCCAGCTTGGTGAGGATTACGCCGTCGATGCCCAGATTCTTGTTGAATGTATCGGCGACGTTTACCGCGTCCTGACCGGTCATGGAGTCCACGACCAGCAGTATTTCAGTGGGCTTGACGGCGCTCTTTACATCGCGCAGTTCGCCCATCAGGTTTTCATCGATATGCAGTCGGCCCGCGGTATCCAGTATTACCGGATCGAAGCCGAACTTGCGCGCGTGCTCGATCGCCAGTTGGGCAGTCTCGATCACGTTTTCCTGACCGCGTTCGAATACCGGCACGTCCACCTTTTCGCCGACGACCTGAAGCTGCTTGATGGCCGCCGGGCGATAGATATCGCAGCCGACCAGCAGCGGACGCTTGCCCTGCTTTTTGAGCATCAGCGCGAGCTTACCGGCCATCGTGGTCTTACCTGCGCCCTGAAGACCGCACAGCATGTAGATCGTGGGCACGGTGGGCGAGTAGGTCAGGCGCGCGTTCTGGCCGCCCATCAGCTCGGTCAGTTCCTCGTTTACTATCTTGATGACCTGCTGCGAAGGCGTGAGGCTGTCGAGTATATCGCTGCCCACGGCGCGCTCGGTCACTTTGGCTATAAAGTCCTTGACTACCTTGTAGTTGACGTCGGCCTCCAGCAGCGCCATGCGCACGTCGCGCATCGCGGTCTTTACGTCCGCCTCGGTCAGCTTGCCATGGCTGGACAGTTTGCGAAAAGCCTGCTGCAGCTTTTCAGCCAACCCTTCAAATGCCACACGCTTCACTCCTTAGGATCAAATTGCGATTTTGTTTACAAGTTACATATTGCTCATGCCGTCCAGAATGCTTATCGCCTCGTCAAGCGCAGGTCTGTCGCATTCGTTCGGCGTTATATGCTCGAGTGCTTCCCGGCAGCGGCGCGCGGCTGAAACCATCTCGCCATGCCGCCTTTGAAGCCCCAGCTTTTCCTCCAGCTCCATCAGCTGGCTTTCACCACGCCGCACCGCGTCGTACACGCCCTGACGGCTGATGCCCTTTTCCTTGGCGATTTCGCTCAGGCCGTAATCCTCCAGCACGTACATGCTCATTATTTCGGCGATGCGCTCGGACAAAAGCGGCCCGTAAAAGTCCATTAGCAATCCTAGCTCGACGCGGCGGTCGATTTCGTTCATGCTGTTTTCGTTCATAGTCTCACACTCCGCGCATCTGCACGCTAAGGTAAAGCCCCGCAGCTTTACGGATTCAATTATACAACATCATCAGAATTTGTCAAGCGCTTTTTCTTTACGCTTTCGATGCTTAAAGTACGTTTCATATAATGCACCGAGTTTTGCACTGTTCTGCGTTCAGCCATTCAAACATGGCGCTGTCTTTTTAAGGCGGTTAAGTGCGTCTCTGGCAGTTCAGGCATGAACGTCTGCCTTAGCATTTACTCCTCATCCTCGCCGCCCAGTTTTCGCATGAGCTGCTTTTTTGCGGCCTTCAGCTGATCCGGGCTGAGGTCGGCTGTGGACAAACCCGCTTCCTCAAACTCGCCCATCTCGTCCGCGTCATCGTATGCGCCGTCATAGTCGTTTTCCTGCGCCGCATTGGACTTTGCGCGCGGCTTCTTTGTGGACGCGCGCTTGCGCTTTGGCTTTGATGGAGCGTCGGAATCCGGCGTACCATCTGCATCGTCCGGCTGCTCGCCAGCGTTTGCACTGCGTTTGCGCTTTTGCTTAGGCTTTGGGAATTCCATTTCAGGCGCGTATTCGCCGTCCAGCGCCGAATGCACCGCGCCCGTCACGCCCGCACAGCCCAGCGCCATCAAAAGCCCCACAAGCCCGATCAGCACGCCGCCGCCCACCGAACCGCCCGGACGAACGGCCATATACGCGCCCAGCGCCACTATGCTAAGCGCAATCAGCATCAGCGCGCCCAGCGTCAGGCAGTTGGCCGTAATCCACCGGCGGCGCAGCCGGGGCGTGCTGCTCATTAGCGTATCAACGACCTCGCAGTCCAGCCCCCTGCCCGCCGAGCAGGTGAACGCCGCGCGCCCGCCGTACCGGCCCACGCGCCCGTCAAGCGCATACTTCACACTTAGCTTTGCGTCCGCGCTTATGTCTATGCGCGCGTCCAGCGCCGCGCAGTACGGGCCGTATTCGTATTTAAGCCCGTCGCCCAGCATCAGTTCCAGCGCCAGCGGCACAAAGCGGCTGGGCTGTCTGTCCAGCGCGTGGCGCTGTCTTATGCGCAGTTCGTGTTCGCCCGGGGTCAGCCCCAGCTCGAACCGATACGGCGCTTCATAACCGCCCCAGTATGCGCGCCCGTCACACAGCAGGTCGAACTGCTCGTCGTCGCCGCCATCGACCGTCACGGTCAGCGTGAGCTTATTGTCGCGCGGCGCGGCGCGCTGGGATAAATGCTCGGTACGCGCGGTGCGGCTGCGTGCGGGCGGCGATTCAGGCGGTGCTTCGTCTGCATAGGCAGACTTTGGCTTTTGCGAGGGCTTGGCCGCAGATTTGGTTTTTGATGAAGCGCGCGGTTTTTTGACCGCCTTAGCATTGCCGTCGCCGCCCCAGTCGGGCACGTCTGGCTGGCTGTCCGATGCCTTAGCATCTTCGTCAGCATCGTCCCACGGCGGCGCGTCGGTTTTTGCCGGTTTCTTTGAGGATTTTTTGCGCGTTTCCATTTCCCGCTCGTCGGGCTTGCTTGCCTTTAGTGAGCCTTTTCTGCCCGCCATTATCCGAATATCGCCTCGATAAACTCGCGCGCGTCAAACGGCTGCAAATCCTCTATGCCCTCGCCCACGCCGATATATCGCACGGGCAGGCCCAGCTCCTGACGTATCGCGACGGCGATGCCGCCCTTGGCCGTGCCGTCCATTTTGGTCAGTATTATGCCGTCCAGCTTGGCCACGTCTTTGAATATGCGCGCCTGTTCCACACCGTTCTGGCCGGTGGTCGCGTCCACGACCAGCAGCGTGCGGAACTCGGCCTCGGGCCACTCACGGCCCACCACGCGCGCCATCTTCTTCAATTCCTCCATCAGGTGCGCCTTGTTGTGCAGACGGCCCGCGGTATCCACGATAAGCACGTCGGCCTGACGCGCCTTGGACGCCTGTATCGCGTCGAACAGCACTGCGGCGGGGTCAGCGCCCTCGTGCTGGCGCACGATCATTGTGTTGGCGCGCTTGGCCCAGATTTCGAGCTGGTCGGCGGCGGCGGCGCGGAAGGTATCGCCCGCGCAGATGATTACCTTGCGGCCGATATACTGAAAGCGCGTGGCGAGCTTGCCTATGGTGGTGGTCTTGCCCACGCCGTTTACGCCGATTACCATCAGCACGGTGGGCGACGGGAAGCGCAGGTCGGTGTCCTTCATCATATCAACCAATATGTCGATCAGCATCTGCTTGACCTGCTTGGGATCGCCGATCTTCTTTTCGCGCGCCTCAGCCTTGATCTTGTCCACGACCATGGTTGAGGTTTTTACGCCCACGTCGGCCAGTATCAATATATCCAGCAGCTCGTCGTAAAAATCGTCGTCCAGCTCCTCGTAATTGGCGACGAGCTGATCTACCCTGCCCGACAGGTTATCGCGCGTGCGCGAAAGGCTTTCCTTCAGTTTACTGAAAAAGCCCTTCTTTTCCTTTTCTTCTCTGGCCATATTTACACCCTCCAAATGCTTTGCTGTCTATATATTAAATAGTGGTTGGCTGAATTTAAGTTTTAAAGCTGAGGCATAAGCCGCAAGTTGCGCTTACCGCATGAACAGTACAAGCCGCCCTCATTCTGCCTCAGCCTGCATATCTTCAATCCGCAAGTTCTGCGCTTCTCAAACCGCACGCTGCGCGTCGGCTAGCGCGACCGAAACCATGCGGCTTACGCCCTTTTCCTCCATCGCCACGCCGTACAGCGTGTCGCAGCACTCCATCGTGCCCTTGCGGTGTGTGACCACGATGAACTGCGTCTTTTCGGAATAGCGGCTGAGGTACTGTGCGAAGTTGTCGATGTTCGCGTCGTCCAGCGCGGCCTCGATCTCGTCCAGTATGCAAAACGGCGTGGGACGTATGTCCAGCATCGCGAACAGTATCGCGATTGCGGTAAGCGCACGCTCACCGCCGGACAGGAGGCTGAGCATTTGCAGCTTCTTTCCGGGCGGCTGAGCGGCGATGTCTATGCCGCAGTTGAGCGCGTCGCCCTCATCCTGCAAAATCAGCTTTGCACTGCCGCCGCCGAACAGCGCCTTGAACGTCGCGCCGAAACGCTCGTTTAAGAGCCTGAACTGACTTATAAACTGCTGGCTCATCTGGCTGGTCAGGTCGTCGATTATGCGCCGCAAATCTTCGCGCGCGCT
>USEE01000110.1 GCA_900553645.1 uncultured Eubacteriales bacterium | reverse complement strand
ACTGACGAAAAATCCACTTGGGTCTGCGGATTGTCCCGCTTGAGACACACTCTAAGCGACGCTTTTTATAAGCGCCCGGTCATTCATCCATCCGGTATATTCGGCGGGCCTCCTGAGCAGGCTCGCCGTTTTCGTTTGCCAAAATCAGCGGAGGCAGTACTTTAAGCCCCGGCTTGCCGCCGCGCGTGCTGTCGATAAGCATTATGCTGGGCACGCTGCCTGGACGCGCTTGAACCAGCCTCAGCCGCTTGGGTTCAAGCTTTGACTGTCTCAGCGCGCAGATTATGTCGGTCAGCCCCTCGGCCGGGTACACCATGCACACGCGCCCGCCGAAGCGCACGACCTTGCCAGCCGCCTGAATCAGCTCCTCGACCAGCCCCGGCGCGCCGTGCCGGGCTATGCGCGCGGTTTCGTCCTGCGACACGTCACCCGTGCCGCCGCGGTAGTAGGGCGGGTTGCATACCACCATGTCCAGCGTACCGTGTCCCACATCCCGCATGGCCGCGCGCGCGTCGCCCGTGCGCACGTGTATGCGCGCGTCAAGCCCGTTCATTGCCACACAGCGCGCCGCCATATCCGCGATTTCGGGTTGAATCTCCCACGCATCGAACGTCGCGCGGGGCGCGTTGTCACTCATAAGCAGCGGCAGTATCGCGCTGCCCGTGCCGAAGTCGCCCACGCGTGCCGCACCGCGCACGCAAGCAAAGTCGGCCAGCAGTATGCTGTCCGTGCCAAAGCGGAACCCGTGCCGCTTCTGTATAATGCGCAGCCCGCCACGGCCCAGCTCCTCAAGCGTTTCATCGTCATGCACAAATTCGTCCGCGCACATATTAAAGCGACCTCCCGAAATTCTGATAGACAGTATGATACAGTATCGCTTCCTCTCAGGCAAGCGCAGGCGCGTTATTTAAGAAAACGCATACCGCCTGAAAAAAAACCCACTTTTTTTCCCGATATGTGATTCATCTGCCTGCGTAAAGGGTATAATATAGGTATAAGATGCAAATATATCGCCGGAACCGTCGGCTGGACTGTATTGTATGGAGGATTGAGTATGTACTGCACGAAAAAAGTTACCGATGATCTGATTTACGTCGGCGGCAGCGACCGCCGCCTTGCGCTGTTTGAAAACGTGTATCCCGTGCCGCGCGGCGTGTCCTATAACTCCTACCTCTGTCTGGATGAAAAGACCGTGCTGCTGGACACCGTCGATCACTCCATAAGCGATTTGTTCTTTGAAAACGTCGAGCACGCGCTGAACGGCCGCGAGCTCGATTACCTGATAATCAACCACATGGAGCCCGATCACTGCCGCGAAATACCGGGCATAGTCGCGCGCTGGCCCGAGGTAAAGCTGGTCTGCAACAAAAAGACGCTGACCATGATGAACCAGTTCTTCACATTCGACGCGGCCTCCCGCGCGGTGATAGTAAAGGAAGGCGACACGCTCAATACCGGCCGCCACACCTTCGCGTTCGTAATGGCCCCGATGGTGCACTGGCCCGAGGCGATGGTCACGTTCGATACCACCGACCGCGTGCTGTTTTCGGCGGACGCGTTCGGCACGTTCGGCGCGCTCAGCGGCAATCTGTTCGCCGACGAGGTAAACTTTGAAACCGAGTGGCTGGACGATGCGCGCAGGTACTTTACCAACATCGTGGGCAAGTACGGCACGCAGGTTCAGGCGCTGCTCAAAAAGGCGTCCGGGCTGGACATAGCCATGATATGCCCGCTGCACGGCCCCGTCTGGCGGCGCGACATATCCTGGTTTATAGACAAGTACGTGCACTGGGCGACCTACACCCCCGTGGAGCAGGCCGTAATGATAGCGTATGCGTCGGTATACGGCGATACCGAAAACGCCGCCAACATACTCGCCAGCCGTCTGGCCGATCTGGGCGTGCGCAATATCGCCATGTACGACGTGTCGGTAACGCACAGCTCCCACATAGTGTCCGAGGCGTTCAGGTGCAGCCACATAGTGCTGGCCTCCACCACGTATAACGCGGGCATATTTATCAACATGGAGAATGCGCTCAACGACATAGTGGCGCACAACCTGCAGAACCGCACGTTCGCGCTGATCGAAAACGGCACCTGGGCGCCAACTGCGTGCGAGCTGATGCGCGCACAGCTGAGCAAGCTCAAGAACACCACCATACTCGATACTCCCGTGCGCGTGATGTCGTCCGTCAAGGATGCGGGCGTGGAACAGCTCAATGCGCTGGCTCAGGCGATAGTCGATTCCATGCACGTTGAGAGCGAGTCCGAAGCCCCCGCCGCCGACGAAAGCGTCATCGACCAGAATGCGATGTTCAAGCTCAGTTACGGCCTGTTCGTACTCAGTGCCCGTGACGGCGCGCGCGACAACGGCTGCATAATCAATACCGTTATGCAGGTGACGGATACGCCTAAGCGTATCGCAATCGCCGTGAACAAGGCTAACCTCACGCACGACATGATCGCAAAGACCGGCGAGTTCACGCTGTCGGTGCTGTCCGAAAATGCGGCGATGGATACCTTCAAGCGTTTCGGCTTCCAGAGCGGCCGCGACGCGGATAAGTTCGCGGGTCTGGAGGGCGTGCAGCGCGCCGCGAACGGCATAAACTACATCACCGGCGAAAGTAACGCCCTTATCTCCGGTAAGGTAATCTCCACGCAGGATTTGGGCACGCACACGCTGTTTGTGGCCGACGTGACCGAGGCGCGCGTGCTGGACGATGCGCCCAGCGCCACATATGCCTACTACTTCGAGCACATCAAGCCCAAGCCCCAGTCCGCGATAAGCGAGCAGAAGGGCTGGGTATGCAAGATATGCGGCTATGTGTACGAGGGCGACGAGCTGCCCGCCGACTTCATATGCCCGCTGTGCAAGCACGGTGTAGAGGACTTTGAAAAAATTAACTAAGCGCGTGTTTCAAACCGTACCGGCGCGGTTATAATAAATACGTAAGCTGAATAAAGCAAATTAAGCTAGGAGGACATCCTATCATGAAAAAGTACGTATGCGACGTGTGTGGCTACATATATGACGAAGCGACCGGCGATCCCGACAACGGCATAGCGCCCGGCACCAAGTGGGAAGACCTGCCCGACGATTTCGAGTGCCCGCTGTGCGGCGTAGGCAAGGACGAGTTCAGTCTGGTTGAGGAATAATTTGAGGCATAAAAAAATTCTCCGCATGTAGGCGTGCGGAGAATTTTTTATGCCCGTGAAGGCTTGGGCGATAAGCGCATGATGCGCAGCCCGCCTTAAAAGCGGCGTTATGCTCTGATAAGCCGTATCTGCCTTACCCAAACGAGCGCGGCTGCGCTCAGCGCAAGCGTCTCGGCGGCGATCATGCGCGGCCATTCGGTATCGCCCATCAGCATGGCGCCATTCGTCACAAGCAGTATCGACGCGGCCAGGCAAACGCACGCGACGGATATGTACCTGAAAACCGTCCAAACCGCGCCGCGCCGTCTGCGCGCGGTCAGCAGAAGCACAGCCGCCAGCACCAGCGCGCCGATGAACAGCGGCACGTATACGCGGCTGGTCATCGTAAAGGCATTTACGTCGCCCGCCTGCGCGCCCTGCCATATGAGCGTGCTGGCCTGCGGGTCGTTCGCGTTTAAGTACCATACGTTCTTCTCGGCGGGCTTGTCTATCCACTCGCCGTCCGGCAGCTCCTGCTGTGCAGACTCGTACATGCCAGGATAGAGTTCGACGACGGCGGCTTTCCATGTGGCGTACATGACCTGCGTGTTGCTTAGAAAATCCGCCCTTTCCTCGGGCGACTGTTTAATCAGCTTTGTGCCCACGTCGTATGGCCAGTCGTCGGTTTCGGGATCGTCGGCGGCGCTTTCCATGTTCTTCAGAAATTGCCTTCGCGCCAGTGCGCTTTGACGGCTTGTGGTGCACCACAAGAACATGTTATTGCCGTCTGCCGTAGTGTACGCGCCGTATCCCGCGACCGAATCGCCAAAGTCTATCGCGAGCGCGCCGTTTTCGCGCTGCTCTGCGCCGTCTATCGCGTCCTCGGCGCTTATGTATATGGGCGTATTCATAAACGTCCACCCGGTGACGAGCGCGGCTATAAGCGTCATTGCGGCGGTCAGCGCGGCCAGTAACCGCTTGCGCCTTATCGCGCGCCCCACGCGCCTTAGCCCGCCCGTCTCCACGTCCAGCGGCATTCGCGGCGCCTTTTTGAGGGCGTCCAGCTCGCTTCGGCACGCCGCGCAGGTGCGCACATGCTCGTCGACCAGTTCCCGGCTCTCCCGGCTCAGCATATCCTCCGCGTACAGCGGCATCAGGTCTTTAATCACGTTGCAGTTCATTTTTCTTCCTCCATTTCCGACTGGATTTTCCGGCACGCCCTGTGATATGTGACGCAGGCCCAGTTCGCGCTGCGCCCGAACAGCCGCCCTATGTCCAAAAAGGCGAGCTGGCCGAATATGCGCAGTGTGAATACCTCCTTGTACGGCTCGGGCATGTCGTGCAGCACGCGGTGCACCGCCATCGCCTGATCCCGGTCGGCGACCCGCTCCTCGATTGACTTTCGCGGGTCGGGGATCTGCACATCATCGATGCTTTGCGCGCCCTTGTTCATTCTTAGGTAAGATATGTACTGGTTGCGCGCCATCGAGCACAGCCATACGCGCACGTCGCAGTCGCCCCGAAAAGAATTGAGTGCCTTCATCGCCTTAAAAAACGTCTGCTCGGTCAGTTCCTCGGCCAGCGCCGCGTCGCGGCATATCGCGCGCAGGTACAGCTCCACATCGCGAAAGTATTTTTCGTAGATATGTGCAAACTCGGTCAATTTCTCACCTCCTCATCAATAAGACGCGGAAACGTCGGAAATCTTACATGGAAGATTAAACGCTGAACGATAAAAAACCTGCCTCAACATATTTGGGGCAGGGCAAAGTAAAAGCGGCGCTGCATGGTAAAGCCGCGCCGCGCATGGCGGTGTATGCAATTGTCAGTCGGTCTGTCAGACCGCATTATCGGGAAGGCTTCATTGAAAGCAAAATAAAACGGCGGCATAACATACAGCCATGCCGCCGCTGCGCCCGGGCGCGTTAAGGCATTAAGCGCCCTGGCGATCAATTACACTTCGGGTTCGGCGTCGTTTTCGACAGTTGCGTTCTCCACGCTGCGGATAGCCCAGCGCGCCATTATCAGCTTGGTCTTTTCCGGGCCGACCAGCAGGGTAACGGTGTCGTCCTTCAGGCGGTCGACCGTGCCGTAGATGCCGCCGATGGTGCATACGCGGTCGCCGTTTTTGAGCGAGTCAAGCATGTTCTTGACGGCCTTATCCTTCTTGCGCTGCGGACGGATGAGGAAGAAGTAGAACACTACGCCCATCAGTACCAGCGGCAGAAGCAGCGAAATGATGCTGCCCGCGGTGTTGGGCTGAGTGGCGTCGGTGGTGCCCGTCGTGGTGCCGGTGGACGTGGTGGTATCGTTGGTGGTGTCGCCGGACGTGTTGTCAGCCGCCGGAGTATCGTTAGCCGCCGATGCGGGCTGATCAGCGCTGAGCGGGTCGAAGTATATCACGGTGCCATTGCTATGCATTTAACTACCTCCAATATTTGCCGATAGGGTCTTAGAAGATTATACCCTGCCTGAGTTGATTGCACAAGTACCTTTTATGACAATTTAATGAAGAATACGTGAGTCGGAAATTCAGATTGCCCGCATTGGGCGGCGCGGGTCATGCTGCGCGCAGTTAAGTCCGTCTCAGCCTCTAAAAAGCCGCGCGCCGGGCGAACATAC
>USEE01000109.1 GCA_900553645.1 uncultured Eubacteriales bacterium | reverse complement strand
TTGCGCCCATTGCCCAATATTCCCCACTGCTGCCTCCCGTAGGAGTCTGGGCCGTGTCTCAGTCCCAGTGTGGCCGATCACCCTCTCAGGTCGGCTACCCATCGCTGACTTGGTGGGCCGTTACCCCGCCAACTATCTAATGGGACGCGAGCTCACCCCTCACCGGATTTCTCCTTTGACCTCAATGTCATGCGACCTCGTGGTCTTATGCGGTATTAGCACCTGTTTCCAAGTGTTATCCCCCTGTGAGGGACAGATTGCTCACGCGTTACTCACCCGTCCGCCGCTAGAACAAGAACCGAAGTCCTTGTCCCCGCTCGACTTGCATGTGTTAGGCACGCCGCCAGCGTTCGTCCTGAGCCAGAATCAAACTCTTATGTTCAATTCAATCGCCTGGATGTTCGCTAAAGCATCCAAACTCTCGCTCTCTCAAATCTACTGACTGTTCTTTGCTTTCTCATTCAATCAGGTGTTCTCTGATTGAACGCTCTCTTCTGTATCGTTTTCAAGGATCGTGCCCCGCTCGTTTCACTCGCTCGGCTGCTCGGCAGTCTCGTTTGTGTTGCTCGCGGCGACAGGTGATAGTATAGCACAGGCTGTCCGGCTTGTCAATACCTTTTTTCGACTTTTTTGAACTTTTTTTCGAACCTAAGCGTACAGCCCCTCTCTGACCCCCTCCAGCGCCCCTGAACGCGTATTATCGTGCCGCATCAATACCTGCTCTTGACACGCCTGCCTAAGCGGGGTTATCCTATATATGCGGCATGTATACGGCATCAATTATTCAGGGAGGAATTAAGCATGGCAATCAATTTCGATGCACAATCGCGCATATTCCATCTGGCTACCGCACATACAAGCTACGTAATCGGACTTAATGAAGAATCGCAGGCGCTGCACCTGTACTGGGGCGCGCATCTGAGCGATCCGGACGTATGGGCCATACTCGCGCCGAGGCAGATGCACGCCTCGTTCGAGGTTGAGTCCTGCATAAAGGCGTTTGAATATCCCTGCCACGGCACGGGCGACTACCGCACGCCCGCCGCGCGCGTGCTCAACGCCGACGGCAACAGCGTGACCTGCCTCACCTATGCCGGGCACGAAATCTATTCGGGCAAGAAGCCGCTCGATGGTCTGCCTGCGGTGTACTGCCGCGAGGATTCCGACGCCGAGACGCTGGAGCTGAGGCTCAAGGACGAGCTGACCGGGCTGGAAGTCGTGCTGAACTACTCGGTATTTGAGGAAATGGACGTAATCTGCCGCAGTGCGCGGTACGAGAACCACGGCGACAAGTCGCTGCGCCTGCTGGCCGGCGCGGCCGCCAGCGTGGACTTCTTCGGCAAGGATTACGATTTCCTGCACCTTCAGGGCGCATGGGCGCGCGAGCGCGTGCCGGAGCGTCTGCCCGTAACGCACGGCCTGTATTCGATCGAGTCCCGCCGCGGCGCGTCCGGTCATCAGCATAACCCCTTCGTGGCGCTGATGAGTAAGAACGCCGACGAGTTTAATGGCGACGTTTACGGCTTCAGCCTTATCTACTCGGGCAGCTTTGCGGCCACTGTTGAGGGCACCGCGTATGCCTGCACCCGCGTGACAATCGGCCTTAACCCCTACTCCTTCAACTGGGAACTGAAGCCCGGCGAATCGTTCCAGACGCCCGAGGCGGCGATGGTCTATTCGGACAAGGGCCTCAACCTTATGTCTCAGCGCTATCACACGCTGTACCGCACGCATCTGTGCCGCGGCAAGTACGCACTGGCCGAGCGCCCGATACTTATCAACAACTGGGAAGCCACTTACTTCGGCTTCAACGAGGAAAAGATCGTCGAGATTGCCAGGGCGGGCAAGGAGATGGGTCTGGAGCTGTTCGTGCTGGATGACGGCTGGTTCGGCAAGCGCGATACCGACAACTGCTCGCTGGGCGACTGGGTTGTAGACAAGAAAAAGCTGCCCAACGGCCTTGACCATCTGGCAAAGCGCATAAACGAATTGGGCATGAAGTTCGGTCTGTGGTTCGAGCCGGAGATGGTATCTCCCGACAGCGATCTGTATCGCGCCCATCCCGACTGGTGCATACATGTGCCGGGCCGCGCGCGCACTCAGGCGCGTCAGCAGCTGATACTCGACCTGTCGCGTGCGGACGTGTGCGACTACATAATCGAGGCCGTGTCGTCGGTACTGCGCAGCGCACCCATATCCTACGTAAAGTGGGACATGAACCGCAACATGACCGAGATCGGCAGCGCATTGCTTGACAGCGAGCATCAGGGCGAGGTTGAGCATCGCTACATGCTGGGTCTGTACCGCGTACTGGAGACCATCACTCAGTCCTTCCCGGACGTACTGTTCGAGAGCTGCTCGGGCGGCGGCGGACGCTTCGACGCGGGTCTGCTGTACTACATGCCGCAGACCTGGACCAGCGACGATACCGACGCTATCGAGCGCCTGAAGATACAGTACTCCACCAGCATGGTGTACCCGATAAGCGCAATCGGTTCGCACGTATCGGCGGTGCCGAACCATCAGACCGGCCGCACCACGCCCATGCAGACCCGCTGCGACGTGGCGATGTCGGGCAACTTCGGCTTCGAGCTTGATCTGAGCAAGCTGTCCGAGGATGACATGGCCACCGCGAAGAAGGCGGTCGAGCTGTGCAAGCGCATCCGCGGCACCGTGCAGCAGGGCGAATTTACCCGCCTGCTCAGCCCGTATGAAGGCAGCATGACCGCATGGCAGTTCGTGCGCGGCGACGCTGTGATACTTTGCTATTTCAAGGTGCTCAACGTGCCCGCCGAGCCGCTGCGCCGCATAAAGATGAAGGGGCTGGACCCCGACGCGCACTACCGTGCCGAGGACGGAACCGTTTATTCGGGCGGCGCGCTGATGAACATGGGCTATCCCGCCGACTGGCGTATGCGCGATTTCGAGAGCCGCGTCATACTGCTTGAGAAGGTCTAATCTGTTCCCGCAACGTAAATGTAGCGCCGCCGCAGTCGGAGGATTTCTTCCGATTGCGGCGGCGCTTTTTCTATATCGATATGCAGATTTGTATTCTGTTTTCAGACTAATTTTCCATTTTGGATAGGCAAATCAATTACGCATACGTTGGTGCAATCACGGATTGTCGATTCAGTTCTAGGCATAAATATGCTTGCTAAAGTCTATCTCATGGCGCACGCCGTCTGCGTACAGTATGCCGCTGGTAAGCCTTATTTTGAGTATGATGCAGTCGGTGCTGTCAAAATCATTGTGCCCGTTGTCAATCCATTCGGCAAATACCGCGCACAGTCGGTCGGCAATGTCCGCGTTCTTCGCAAGGCCAAACCAGCCCATACTTTCGCCCACGCCCTGCGCGCTGAACCATTCGCCCGATACGGCGCAGTTGGGATTGAGCGCGAGCTGGGCCATTTTATTGGATTTCGCGTGCGTTATCACGTAAAACGCGCCGTCCATGTAATACGCGTTTACGCCGCGCACATACGGTATATCGCCGCACGCGGTCGCCAGCGCGATAACCTTGTCGCAGCCGAAGCGCTCGTCCATGAGCGCGGCGGTCTTTTCGTTTAGCTTTTGTATTTTGTTCCCCACCCTTTACTGCTTTTCGCGCGGCACTGTCGTATCGGGGCGGCTGCGCATCGAGCCGGTTGCGTGCATCGCAAACAGCACGTCTATAAAACACTTGTGATAAGGTATGAATATACCATCGTCGATCATGGAAAGTATCTCATCACGCCCCGCCCAGCGCGCCTCCGAAACCTCCTCGGGCTGGCAACGCAATGTGCCTGGGTCGACCTCGCCGTCGATCAGATAGAAGTCGTCGAATATGCCGGGCGCGTTTATCGTAAGCGCCGGGCGCGCATTCGTGAAGTCGTAATCTATGCCCAATTCCTCGCACAGTTCGCGATGTGCGCCCGTGCGGCTGTTCTCGCCGGTCTGCGTGCTGCCGCCCAGCGTAATATCCCACATATCCGACCAGCCGTCCTTGAACGGCTGGCGATGCTGTATAAGCATTTTGCCATTATGATTAAACATGCAGATATGCACTACGTCGTGATACGTGCCCGGCGCGACCTCTTCGCCGCGCACCATGGTCTTATCAAGCGGCTTTCTGTCGCGGTCGTACAAATCCCACAGTTCCATGTGATGTACCTCCCCTGCCCTAATCACATGCCGCGCGGCGCGGCGGGGTCTATATTGAACAGTTTAAGCCCGTTTTCCAGACAACGTTCGGCGAACTCCTGCGCGTCTTCGCCGCGAATTTCGGCCACGCGCGCGGCGGTGTACTGTACGAACGTCGGCTCGTTGCGCTTGCCGCGCATGGGCACGGGCGCCAGGTACGGGCTGTCAGTCTCGACGAGTATCCTGTCGGCGGGCACATATTTTGCGACGTCGGGCAGTTTGGCGGCGTTTTTGAACGTCACCGGCCCCGCAAACGATATGTAAAAGCCCATGTTCAGATATTCGCGCGCGGCCTCGACACTGCCCGAGAAGCAGTGCATCACGCCCGCAGGCAGTTCGTTTTTGTGCGCCCTGAGCAGATTCAGCGCGTCGCCGTGACCGTCGCGTATGTGCATAATCACGGGCTTGCCTATCTCGCGCGCCAGCGTCAGCTGTTTATAGAACACGTCCAATTGCACTTCATGCGGCGCGTTGTCATAATAGTAGTCCAGTCCGATTTCGCCCAGCGCCACGGCCTTGGGATGGCTCAGCCACACGCGCAATTTGTCCAAAGAATCGCTTTCAAACTTCAGCGCGTCCTGCGGGTGAACGCCCGTGGCGGCGTACAGCCCCGGGTGCTTATCGGCAAGCTCCAGCACCGGTTGTTCATCCGCCGAGCCGTCGCCCACGTTTACGGCCAGCCCCACGCCAGCCTGACGCATGTTTTCAAACACCGCGTCTATATCGTCAACAAACTTTTCATCGCTCAGATGGCAATGCGTATCAAAAAGCATACGATCTGCTCCTGTCGGTATTTATTATTGCACTCCAATTGTACACCCACGCACTGCGCGCCGCAAGCGCGATTTGTTTACGCCTGAGACGCAAAACGCGCCGCCCCGATCAAACGGAGCGACGCGCTTTATAGTTTAAGTATGCTCAGGCAGAAGTCATGGACATTTAGGCAGGAACAGCCAAATGCCTGTACCTCAGCCTCTTCCAAGTCCTTCCGCCTTAAAATCCATTATACGTTGAACAGGAACTCCACCATGTCGCCGTCCTTCATGACGTACTCCTTGCCCTCGGAGCGCACCAGGCCCTTTTCCTTGCAGGTCTTCATGGAGCCGCCCTCGGCGATGAAGGTGTTGTAGTCTACCACCTCGGCGCGTATGAAGCCGCGCTCGAAGTCGCTGTGAATCTTGCCCGCGGCCTGCGGAGCCTTGGTGCCGCGCTCGATAGTCCATGCGCGCACTTCCTTGGGGCCGGCGGTGAGGAAGCTTATCAGACCCAGCAGCTCGTAGCACGCCGATACCAGACGGTCGAGGCCGCTCTTGCCTATGCCCATGTCGGTCAGGAACTCCTGCTTCTCGTCCGGCTCCATCTGGGCTATTTCCTCTTCCACGCTGGCGCAGATTACCAGCACCTGCGCGTGCTGCTCCTTCGCGATGTCCTCTACCTTCTTAACCAGCGGCAGAGCGTCCACGTCACCGCCCAGATCGCCCTCGCCGATGTTGGCGGCGTAGATGACCGGCTTGCTGGTCAAGAGGAACCAGTCGCGCATGATTTCCTCGTCCTTGTCGGCAAAGGGATATGTGCGCGCGGGTTTGCCCTCGTTCAGGTGCTCCAGCACTTTAGTA
>USEE01000108.1 GCA_900553645.1 uncultured Eubacteriales bacterium | reverse complement strand
CTCATACACGGCGGTAAAGCCCGCGAACTTCTTGCGCGTGCCGGTAAAGCGCATCACAACCGGGCCGCCCGCGATGTCCACAGACAGCGTGTCGTATACCGCCGGAGTCATCTGGCTGGACACAAAGCGCGAGTATATCAGCTTGTACAGCTTATACTGGTCGCGCGTAAGCGATTCCTTTATCGCGTCGGGCAGGCGCGCAACGTCGGTAGGGCGTATTGCTTCGTGCGCGTCCTGCGCGGTCTTGCGAGACTTATACACGTTGGGCGTTTCAGGCAGGTATTCCGCGCCGAAGCGTTCGCCTATCACGCCGCGCACCGCCGCGACGGCCTCGTCGGACACGCGCGTTGAGTCGGTACGGATGTAGCTGATAAGACCCTGAGTGCCCTCGCCCGCAATGTCTACGCCCTCGTAAAGCTGCTGGGCGATCTGCATGGTCTTTTGCGTGGTAAAGCCCAGCTTGCGCGAGGCCTCCTGCTGCAGGTTGGATGTGGTAAAGGGCGCGGCGGGGTTCTTGCGCTTTTCGCCCTTGCGCACGGCGCTTACCGCATAATTCTGCGCGCGGATTACGTCCAGCGCCGCGTCTGCCACCTCGCGGTTGGATATAGCTGCGGTTCCGCCGTTAAGCGTCAGCAGTTTTGCGCCGATCTCCACGCCTGCACAATGGAACTTGCCGCTGATTACCCAGTATTCCTCGGGCACGAACTCGTCTATCTCGCGCTCGCGGTCGCATATCATGCGCGTGGCCACAGACTGCACGCGGCCTGCGGACAGCCCCTTTTTGACCTTCTGCCACAAAAGCGGACTTATCTTGTAGCCCACCAGCCTGTCCAGCACGCGGCGCGCCTGTTGTGCGTTGACCAAGTCCATATCTATCGGACGCGCGACCTTAATCGCGCTTTTGACCGCCTTGCTGGTTATTTCGTGAAATTCCACGCGGCACGCCTCGGACGCGTCGATGCCCAGCACATGCGCCAGATGCCACGATATGGCCTCTCCCTCGCGGTCAGGGTCTGTCGCGAGGTATATCTTGCTCGCCGAGCGCGCGTCCTTGCGTATGCGGTCGAGTATCTCGCCCCGGCCCCGGATCGTGATGTAGCGCGGTTCAAAGTTATTGTCGATGTCCACGCCCATCTGCGATTTGGGCAGATCACGTATGTGACCGTTGGACGCCTCGACCTTGTAGCCCCTGCCCAGGAACTTGCCGATCGTGCGCGCCTTTGCCGGGGATTCCACTATTACCAGCTTATTAGTCATTAGCCGACCTCCAAAATATCGTAAAAGCGCGGCCGTGCGGTATTAATCCGCTCCGCCGCTTATTCTGTAATGCTTACCCGTGGTTTCATCTATTATTCCCTTAATTTTGAGCATTGTCAAGACCGAATTTAGCCGCGCCGCGTCAAACCCGGTCTCGGAAGTAATTTCATCGAACGAAAATTCGCGTTCACGCACCAGCATTACCACGCTCAGTTCGTCATCGGTGAGCGATGTTTGAATGGCTTTAGGCTTCGTTTCAGGCTTAGGTTCGCGCCGCGCACCCTTGACTTCACGCCTCACAAGCCCGCTTATCTCCATAACGTCGCGTGCACACAGCGCCGGTATCTCGCCGTCGCGCAGCAGTGCGTTCGACCCCGCGAATTTGGGATCGAGTATCGAACCGGGCACGACGAACACGTCCCGGCCGCAGTTAAGCGCGTGCGTGGCTGTATTGAGCGCGCCCGAACGCCTGGGCGCCTGTATAATTAAGGAGCCTTTGCACATGGCCGCTATAACCCGGTTGCGTATCGGAAAGTAGAACGGGTTAGGCTGAGTGCCGGGCAAATACTCAGACATGAGCGTGCCGCCGTTATCCAGCATACGTTTCACCAGCGTCTGATTGTCAGCCGGGTAAGGCACGTCCACGCCGCAGCCCAGTACGCCCACCACGCGGCCGCCGCCGTCCAGCGCGCCCTGCGTCGCGGCGGAGTCTATGCCCAACGCCATGCCGGTCACGGTGGTTATGTCATATTCTGCAAACTCGCGCGCAAAGTCATGCGCGATGCGTTCGCCTTCGGCTGTGCTGGAGCGCGTGCCCACTACGCCCAGCGCGCGTTTGCCGGGCAGTTCGCGCGCGCCGCGCAGGAAAATCACCTCGGGCGGCACGATTATGTCCGATACTTCCTCAAAGCTGTCGGGATAGTCGTCATCGCCGCGGCATATAAAGTCGATGCCGCGCGTGCGGAGCTTGTCCAGCATCGCGTCGATATAGCTTTCGCTGTTGTAAGCGCGCATTTTTGCGATGGCTTCCTCGCTCACATACTTTTTCAGCGCGTCGGGCGGGCTGTCGAATATTTCTTCGGGCGGCGCGATTTTTTGCACTATGCGCGAAAACCTGTCTATCGCAGGGCATACGAATGCGTACAGCCACAAATGCTTGCGCTGTCTTTGCGAATATTCCACGCCGCTTTCGCCTCCCTTCGAGGTGCGCTTTATACTATATTAGCACATGTCCGGCGAATTGACAACTTAGAGCTTGTTGCAAGCGGAAAATTCGCAGGCTATAAAAGTCTTTTTATCGATTTAAGGCAGATGGCGGAATCTGCGGCTCAAAGCCGGCTCAATCCCGCCTGAAATCGAGCGTTTCGCAGGTTTTGGGCGCACACTCTACATTATATATGGCGGCAATGCAGATGCACCGCCGCCATGACCTTACTCAAAATATTTACCTGTCGCCCGCCAGCGCCACGCCGATTTCGTACAGCAGCTTTGCCGCCGTCGCACGGCAGCTTTCAGGTACGCGCCGCACGATATTGTGCGCCTCGAACGTGAACGGGCCGGGATAGCCGATCTCCTTCAACGCGCCCATCATCTCGTCCCAGTCGATCGTGCCGAAGAACGGCGCGGTATGCTGGTCGGTGCGGCCGTCGCTGTCCTGTACGTGCAGCGCCTTTAGCCTGCCGCCCAGCGCGCGCAGGTTTTCGGTCTGGTTCACGCCCGCCAGATGCGCATGGCCTGTGTCCCAGCACGCGCCAACCGCGGGGCTGTCCAATTCGTCGATAAGGCGCGCCAGCTGACGGCCATAGATAAAGCCGTGATCCTCGCGCGACATGTTTTCAAGCGCTATGCCGGTGTGCAGCTCCTCGGCCAGCTTTACAAAGGGCTTGAAGTACTCCACATTGCCCTTTATAGTCTCGTCCTCGGACATTTCGGGCATACGGCTGGGATGGAACACCACCCACGGTATGTTCAGCATCGCCGCGCCCTCCAGCGAACGGCGCAGCAGCTCGTACTTGTCCAGCGCGTCCGGCTCGCGGTAGAAATTGTACACATGCGCGTGCGCCTGAACGAATTTAATGTTCAGCCGCGCGGCGGTGTCGGCAATGCGGCCCATCCAATCCTGCCAGTCCTCGGCCACGAACGGTGACTGCGGGTCGTGACACCAGTCCCAGAAGTTCATATCCAGCGCGCGGAATCCCGCGTCGTACAGCCGGGTAATCTGCTCCTCAACCGGAGCCCTGAACGCTGCATCATAAAAACAATTTATAGAAGTTACAACCTGCATATCTTTACCTCCATATGTCCGCACACGCCTGTTTTGACTTTTCGTAAAGACCATGCTGATTAAGTACGACACGCATTCGGCAATTCCTGCCGATAAAGCATATTTTTTATATGCGGCGTACAATTGACGCGCGCACGGTTTCATAATATAATGTATTATAGTGTTTACACATTTTGGGAGGAGATACGATGCTTGCCAGAGTCATGAGTCTGGGCATAAGCGGCATAAACGGCTTTCCGGTAGCGGTCGAGGTGGATCGCAGCGGCGGTATGCCGGGCTTCGACGTGGTGGGGCTGCCCGACGCGTCGGTCAAGGAGAGCCGCGAGCGCGTGCGCTCGGCGCTGCGCAACAGCGGCATGGAGTACCCGGTCGGCCACTACACGATCAACCTTGCGCCCGCCGACATGAAAAAGGAAGGCCCCTCGTTCGATCTGCCCATCGCGGTGGGCGTGCTGGTGTGCGCCGAGGCGATCAGCCAATCTTCGCTGGACGGTGTGATGATGTCGGGCGAGCTGGCGCTAAGCGGCGCGGTCAACATGATAAACGGCGCGCTGCCCATGGCGATTGCGGCGCGCGAGTTGGGCTACAAGCGCCTGATACTGCCGCGCGGCAATGCCGACGAGGCGCGCTGCATAAGCGGCATCGACATAATCCCGGTCGATACGATTGCCGACGTGATGGATTGCTTAAACGGCACAAGGCCGATCAAGCCGCTGGCGGCAAGCACGTATGACGACCTGATAAGCGCGCGCGAATACTCCAGCGACTTTGCGGACGTGCACGGCCAGCGCGCCGCAAAGCGCGCATTGGAAATCGCGGCGGCAGGTTCGCACAACGTAATCATGGTGGGCGAACCCGGCTCGGGCAAGACGATGCTGGCGCGCTGTCTGCCCTCGATACTGCCCGATATGACGTTTGAGGAGGCGCTTGAGGTCACGCGCATACACTCGGTCGCGGGCACAAACCGCGGCGGCGGGCTCATGACGGCGCGGCCGTTCTGCGCGCCGCACCACACCGCGTCGGCGGTATCGATAGTGGGCGGCGGCGCGAACGCCATGCCAGGCGAGATCAGCAAGGCGCACCGGGGCGTGCTGTTTTTAGACGAGCTGCCCGAATACCCGCGCGCAGTGCTGGAAGCGCTCCGTCAGCCGCTTGAGGACGGCTCGGTCACTATCACGCGCGCACATGCGCACGCGGTGTATCCGGCGCGGCTGATGCTGATATGCTCGATGAACCCCTGCCCGTGCGGCTATTACGGCTCGCGCACGCATGAGTGCCGCTGCTCCGCATCCGACGTAAGGCGCTACCGCAACAAGGTGTCGGGGCCGCTGCTGGACAGAATAGATATACAGATCGAGGTCGAGTCCGTGCCCGTGACGCAGATCGCAATGAAGTCCGCCGAGGAGCCATCCGCAAAGATACGCGAGCGCGTGAACGCGGCGCGGCAGATTCAGATAAAGCGCTATGCAAAGGAAGGCATAACCTGCAACGCACAGCTTACGGCGCGCATGTTTGAAAAGTATTGCAAGCTTACACCCAGCGCAAATCAGCTGCTCACCAGCGCCGCCGAGATGATGCGCCTCTCCTCTCGCGGCTACACGCGCGTGCTGAAGGTGGCGCGCACGATAGCCGACCTTGCGGGCGGCGGCGATATAACCGAAACGCATGTGGCTGAGGCGGTACAGTATCGCTCATTGGACGGCAAGTATTGGAATACCTGATACGCATATGCCTTTTCCCCTACACATATAAAAACAAGCGAGGATATGCCATTCTAAGTCAATGTGCATACCCTCGTTTTCATTTGATTCAGGTTTAGGCCGCTGTCTGCGCGCCCTCGGGCGGCAGTTCGGCGATCTTCTGACGATAGCTGTAACGGAAGTAGATGATTTCGGCAATCGCGGTAATGCTCCACGAGAATATGTACAGCAGGTACAGCGACATTATCGTATGGAAGTACGCGAACACGGTATACACCCATACCACGCGGAACACGCACGAGCCCATTATTACGATGGCAGTGGGCACCGCGCTCTTGCCTATGCCGCGCGAAGCCGCGATTGTGCAGTCCATAAATGCCGAGAACGCATATGAAAAGCCCATAACCCACAGCCTGTCCATGCCCATCTGTACGACCTCCGGGTCGGTGGTGAACAGCATGAGGAACTTGTCGCCGAACAGCAGCAGCATACCGCCCAGTACCGCGCCTATGCCGAACGAATAGGCAAGGCTTATGTCTGTCTCTTATACACATCTCC
>USEE01000107.1 GCA_900553645.1 uncultured Eubacteriales bacterium | reverse complement strand
GCCATAAGCAGTCAGAGCACCTCCAAGCCCCAGTACTCTGCCAACAAGATAAAGGCGCTGCTGCGTCAGGTGGGCGAGGAGATGCAGATTACATACGACGAGGATCGTCTGGATCGCGTGGCCAAGGAGCTGCTGGACATAGTGACTGAAGAGGAAACCAAGTCCACGTGGCCCGCGCGCATACGTAATATCCTGCTGCAGGAGATGAACCTGACCAACGAGTACATCGCCAAGCGCGCGCTGGGTACCAAGATACAGAGCTACTTAAACGACCTTAAATGGACTGATTCCGAAACCATTATGTGCGCGATCGGCTATTCGATAACTCAAGTCACGCCCATCGCGGTTGCGCGCTATGTATCCGCGCTGGCCAACGGCGGCACAGTATACGACGCGCAGATTATCGACCGCATCGTGTCGTCCTCGGGCGAGGTGGTGCTGGACAAGCAGCCGGTCGTCGCCAGCACAATCGACGACAGCAACGGCTATCTCAGCTATATAAAGAAAGGTATGCACTCCGTTACCAGCACCGAGGACGGCGGTACGGCGGCGAAGTATTACGCCGACAGTAAGTATAAGGATGAGATTTGCGCAAAGACGGGTACGGCGCAGACTTCATCGCTGATCGATCTGGAGAACAAGAGCTGGCACGTCGCATTCGCGCCGATTGACGATCCGCAGATTGTCGTCGTCGTGTACATACCCAACGGCTACGCGGGCGGTCTGAGCGCGTATACCTGCAAGACGGTAATCGACTACTACCTCGACCGCGAGAACCTGACCACGCAGGACGTGCTGCCCACGGCGGGCACGCTCGCACCGTAACAAATTGCATGGGAGGCCCGCAAATGGGCGAAAGAATTGTCATAGTCTCGGGCCGCGGCGGCGTGGGCAAGACCGCGTTCGCCGCCGGCCTGGGCACGGCGCTGGCGCGGCGCGGCAAGCGCGTGCTGCTTATCGACGCGGATACGGGTATGCGCTGCCTTGACATAGCGCTGGGACTGGAAAGCAAGGTTGTATACGACGCGGTGGACGCGGTTGAAGGCATATGCAAGCTGCGTCAGGCCATAGTGCGCGATGGCCGCCGTCCCGGGCTTAACTTTATCGCGGCGGCTCAGACGCGCGAACGCGGCGCGCTCACGCCCGACGGACTGCGCGGCATAACCACACGCATTAAGGATAAGTATGACTACATACTGATTGACGCGCCCGCAGGCATAGAGCAGGGCTTTGACAGCGCGTGCGCGGGTGCGGATTCGGCGCTGCTGGTAATGACTCCCGATCCGCAGGGCGTGCGCAGTGCCCAGCGCATGGTGGGCCTGCTGGAACAGCGCAGTCTGCCTGAACCTAAGCTGATACTTAATCGCGTGCGTCCCGCGCTGATACAGTCGGGCGATATGCCGCCGATAGAGACGGTCCAGGATGCGCTCAGGCTCAGCGTGCTTGCGCTTATGCCCGAGGATGCGGACATAATGCGCGCGTGCGCATCGGGTATGCCGCTGGACGCGGTAAGCCCCGCCGGACGCGCGTTCGACGAGGCGGCGCGGCGGCTGATGGGCGAGGATGTGCCGCTGGAACTGCCCAAGGTGAGGCCGCAGTTTTCGCGGCGGCTTAAAAGCAGCATACGGGTTCTGCGCGGCGCGCAGGAGCCGGAACGCGAGGAATGATGGATGGTACAGCGACAGGCGATGTTTTGGACAGGAGCTAAACGTATGCTGGATTCCGTACTTCGGGAGATTCTAACAGAACTGCAGAAGATAAACGCGAAACTGGGCGACATACGCGAAGAACTGACCGACATAAAACAGGCGCAGGGCGACGACGCGCTGAGCGTTGTCGCGGCAAAGCTGGACGAGCTGAAAGGCTATGGGACGTTCAACTCGATCAGTGACGTTTGCCACAAGTTAAGCCAAATTGACAGGAAAATCGACGGCATAAGGCCGTAAAATGCGCATATAAGCCCGGCAGGGGCGTTCGACAAGGAGCGTTTTAATGGGAACAAAGCAATCGCGATTCGGGAATGTGTTCATAAAGCTCAAGTTCCGCATGTTCAGGTATTTCGACTGGACGCTGCTTTTGTGTATGCTGGCGCTTATCACAATAGGCATAATATCCATCGCCGCTGCGACAGCGTCGCCTGTCACGGACGAAAGCGCGTCACTGATGGATATACTCAGCACGCAGTCGCTCAGATATCCGCGGCTTCAGCTTATATGGTCGATCGTGGGCATCGTGGTTACGTGCGTGGTTATGACGATCAACTATAAGTTTATCGCCAGCAAGACCAACTGGATATACTGGCTGAACGTCGCCATGCTGGTATTCGTGCTGATGGGCGAACGCGGGCGCGGCAATATGGCGGGCTGGTTCAAGGTAGGTTCGCGTACGATTCAGCCGTCAGAGATCGCAAAGCTGGCCATAATACTGGGTCTGGCGCGGCGCTTCTCGCTTATGGATAAGCCTGTATCGACCATCCGTGAAATGGCGTCGCTGCTTTTGTACATAGGCATACCGCTGGCGCTGATCTGCGCACAGCCCGATTTGGGAACCGCGATGGTGTACGTGTTCATATTCGCGTGTATGCTGTTCATGTCGGGCACCAAGATGAAGCTGATGGGGCTGCTGATGGGCATAGGTCTGGCAGTGGCGGCAATCGGCCTTTATCTGATGATGCAGTCGGGCAGCTTCCGACTGGAGCGCATACTGGTGTTCATCGGCTCGGACAACGTGTCCGCTGACGCGACTACTCAGACGACCAACGCGCGCATGGCGGTCGGCTCGGGCAGGCTGTTCGGCAAGGGGCTGTTTAAGGCCGGTTCCATGAGCCAGCTGGGCTACATACCCGACGACCATACCGACTTCATATTCTCGATAACGTGTGAGACATTCGGCTTTGTGGGCGGCATGGCGGTTATACTGCTGTATCTGATAATGCTTCTGCGTTTGCTGGTACTCAGCCGCAAGATCGAGGATCGCTTTGGCTCCATGCTCACTGTGGGCGTAATGGCGATGCTGCTGTTCCATGTGTTTGAAAACGTAGGCATGGTTATCGGCGTAATGCCGGTCACAGGCATACCACTGCCGTTTATGAGCTATGGCGGCTCCAATCTGCTTACCAATATGACCAGTATCGCGATAATACTGAACGTGTCGATGGTGTGCCGTTACAGGCAGGAATTAAGACAGCGCAGGAAACAGCGCGCGGCTATGAGCCACGCGTCGGCGCGCAAGACGGCATAGCATATTTTAAGGCAGACAGGCGAATCGGCTTTGAACAAAAGCGGGTTCGCCTGTTTTTAGTGCGCATTAATCGGCGCGGCGCGGCATACTATCTCACCGAGTGAGTGATGGTATGGCAACTGAACGCAACGGCGATACCGTGATAAAGGTATACACGGCAAATCGCCCGCCCGAAGACGATACCGAATACATAAAGCGCTCCGCCCGCCGCGAGGAGCAGATGCGCCGCACAAGCGCATTCGGCGGCATATGGCGCTGGCGCAGGCGTACGGTCGAGGCAAAGCCCCGTGCCGTGAAGCGGCGCGTACGCCCCGTGCGCCCGCCCATGAGCCGCAGACGCGCGCGCAATCGAACCGATACATCCGGGCAGGTATGGAACATGACAAGGCTTAAACGCGAAGCGCTGGTCGCATGCTCATTGCTGATGTGCGCGGTGTCGCTTAAGGTAATGCCATTCCCATGGGCACAGCGCGCCACTGAAGCCATGTCGGGCGCGGTGAACATGAGCGTTGATCTGGATAAGACGCTGGGCCAGCTTAGGTTTGTGAAGCAGGTCATACCCGACAGCGTAATGGTGTTCTGGAACGGCGGCTCAGGCAGTGAATACAGCGCGCCGTTCTCGGGCAATATTACGCACAGCTACTCGGAGAACCAGCCGTGGCTGGAGTACGCAGGTCAGAATCAGGCCGTCAAGAGCGCGCGTGCGGGCGAGGTAATCCAGATCGAACAGGGCGCGTCGGGCGACTGGGCGGTGCGCATACGGCATGATGGCGACATCGAGACGGTATACGCGTTCCTGTCCGACGTAAGTGTCAATGTGGGCGACAGCGTGGCCGCCGCGCAGGAGATAGGCCGTGCCGAGGGCACAAACGGCGCGCGCATATACTTCGAGATGCGCTCCGGCGGCAAGCCCGTCGACCCGTCGCCGTATCTGGGCATAGGATGATACAGCGTCAGAGGTGGGGCGCAATGCGCGATTTCTTTCGACGAGAGTTTGCGCCCATAGGCACCGACGACGAAGATGGGCCGGTCGAGCTGCTGGAAAGCGGGCGCATGTATCGCGCCGGGCTGCGTGAAAATGCTAAGGCAGGGCAAGCGGCTGACGATAAACCTGAAAAGCATTCAAATAAAAAACGTGCGGACAAGGCGAGTACACAAACAAATGTGTATCAAACTGATAATACTATTGATTCAGGCAAAGCGACTCGGCGCGGCGCACGCCCCGCAAAGGCCGCACATCACGTCGGCTTCATAAGCGTAAGCCCGGCACTGATTGCGCTGTGCGCGCTTGCGCCGCTGCTGGGGCAGGGCAGGCTGATGGCGATGACGCTGGGCGTGCTGGCCGTGCACGAGGCGGCGCATATCGCGTGTGCACGCGTGCTGGGCGTGCCGATAGGGCGGCTCAGGCTTACGCCGCTGGGCGCGTCGCTGGAGCTGGATGCGCGGCTGATAACGCCCCGCAATGAAGCGTTAATCGCCGCCGCCGGGCCGATTGCAAGCGCGCTTTGTGTGGCGGTGCTGTGTCTGCTGACTGGGCACGGGCTGGACGATGCATTGCTTATAGACACGGCGGGCGTAGCGCTCACGCTGACGCTGTTTAACCTGATGCCCGCATCGCCGCTGGATGGCGGACGCATATTGCACGCGCTGCTCAGAAAGCGGTTTGGCGAGCGCCGCGCAAGCGACGTATGCGGCATACTGGGCATGATAATGGCGCTGTGGCTGATGGCGTGCGTGTTGGTCAGCGCGTGCGGCGGCCGATTGCCGGTCATGCTGATGGCTGCGGCGGTATGCGTGTTCTCGCTGGCGGCGGGAGAGTACATGGGCGATACGCAGACCGCGTGGCAGCTCGCGTGGACGCATGGCGACGAGCTGAGGCGCGGCGGCTGCCTGCCCGTGCGCGTGGTTGCGGTGGACGCAGATACGCCCGTGCGCGCGCTGCTGCGCGGGCTGAGGCGCGGCGAGACGACGGTATTCCGCGTGACCGACGAGCAGATGCACTGTCTGGGCGAGATAAGCGAAACCGAGCTGCTGACGCGATGTGTGGACGATCCGGACGCAAAGGCGCGCGTGCTGCTGGGCGTGTAGGCTACGACATGTACCTTAAACGAGCAATATAAATATCCCCGGAGCAATGCGCGGCTGCTCCGGGGATATGCTTTGCCAAAAGCTATTTGGGCATAAAAAACGGCACAGCCGGTATTTCTACCGGCCATGCCGAATGCTTTGCGTAAACTACGCTTCAGGTAATATTACTTACCGTTGGCGCGGTCCAGCTGAGCCTGACGTACGGCCAGGATCTCGTCCAGACCGAGGTCCTTCAGCTGCTGTACGTAGGTATCCATATCGTCCACAGAGTACTCGCCCAGGGACAGCTTGGCAGCAATTTCACGGGAGGCGGTGGTCAGGTCAGTGGTGTACTGAGCCAGTATCTCGTTCTCCTCGGTGGTCGCCAGCGCATAGTAACCGCTGTTGTCGTTGGGGGTACGCGGGGTGGTGTGCGCGGTAGCGTACTCGTAATCAGCCTTCTCGGTGCGGCCATTTACGATCGGGTTCTTAGCCAGATTTTCGATTTCAGTGGTACGCTCGTTGTGACGTACGGTGGGGAAGAAGG
>USEE01000106.1 GCA_900553645.1 uncultured Eubacteriales bacterium | reverse complement strand
ATCCATGCGTTTCACAGGTATAAAATGGGTTGAAATAGGTGAAATGCTGTAGTAAAGTTATGGCACGCACGACAAAAATCGAAAAGCGTGATATGCTAGCGGGTAGTTATTTTTCGATTTTGACATCGGAGGGCGCACGAATGAAGATCGGGTTTGATAACGAGCTATACGTTCGCAAGCAGATGGAGCACATACTCGAACGCATGAACAAGTTCGACAACAAGCTATACATCGAATTTGGCGGCAAGCTATTCGACGACCTACACGCGGCGCGCGTACTGCCGGGCTTTCAGGCGGACGCGAAGCTGAAGCTACTAAAGAACTTTGCCGACAAGGCCGAGATAATTATCTGCATACACGCCGCCGACATCGAGGCCAACAAGATTCGCGCTGACCTTGGCATCACATACGACGTGGACGTACTCAGGATGATCGACAATCTCCGTCAGAGCGGCCTTACCGTGACCAGCGTAATCATCACGCGCTACACGGGTCAGCCGGCGGCGCGCGCGTTCAAGCGCAAACTGGAGCGCCGCGGAATGCGGGCGTATCTGTTCCACCCGGTGCAAGGGTATCCGACGGAGCTGGACATGATCTGTTCGCCGCAGGGTTTTGGTTCCAACCCGTATGTTGAGACGACGCGTCCTCTGGTTGTCGTGACTGCGCCCGGCCCGAACTCGGGCAAGCTGGCGGCGTGTCTGAGCCAGCTCTACCACGAGCATCAGCGCGGTGTGAAGGCGGGCTATGCGAAGTTTGAGACGTTCCCGATATGGAATCTGCCGCTGAAGCATCCGGTTAACCTTGCCTACGAAGCGGCGACGGCCGATCTGAAGGACGTAAACATGATCGACCCGTTCCATCTGGAGGCATACGGCAAGACTGCGGTCAACTACAATCGCGACATCGAGGTATTCCCAATACTGCGTGCCATACTTTCGCGCATAACGGGCGGTGACGATCTATACAAATCGCCCACGGACATGGGTGTGAACATGGCGGGCTACGGCATAATTGACGACGAGGTAGTGCGCGAGGCGGCCAAGCAGGAGGTCATTCGCCGCTACTGCCGCATATGCCAGGACTACAAGACCGGCGCAGCGGACGAGGGCACGCTGGCGCGCATAAACGTGATAATGCAGCAGATGGGCCTTACCACCGCCATGCGCCGCGTGGTGCAGCCCGCGCTGGACAAGGCCAAGGCGTCCGGCCACCCCGCCGTGGCGATAGAGCTGGACGACGGCCGCATAATCACGGGTCGGGGCAGCGACATGATGAGCGCCGCCGCCGGGTGCATGTTAAACGCGATAAAGGCGCTGGCGGGCATAGACGACGCAATGCGGCTGCTCAGCCCCATAGTATTGGAGCCCATATCCAAGATGAAGCGCATGATGGGTGCGCACGACGTGTCGCTCAGTCTGGAGGACGTATTGATGGCGCTGTCGATATGCGCGGCCACCAACCCCATAGTCGAGACCGCGTTCAACTGCATACCCAAGCTGCGCGGCTGCGACGCGCACTCCTCGATAATACTGCCGCACGCGGACGAAAGCGTGCTGCGCAAGCTGGGCATAAACATAACCTGCGAAGCCGAGTTCCCGTCCAAGGATCTGTACTTTGAATAAGCGATAAACGCGCGCCGCCGCACGGAATTCATAGTCCGTGCGGCGGCGCTCATATATCCCCAAATGCGCCTTTAAGCGTCATTCGGCGGCCGTAAGCGGCATTATGCTGTATACCGATTTGATGGTAATAGTGCCGTCATCGGCCACGGCAAGGTTTACTATATTGGAAACGTCCGGGGTCTCCGAGCCGGCCTGTGTGTAGTTGAGCGTAAGCGTAACGTCGCCGGTAATGCCCTCGGCGGCCGAGAACGCACTGAACCACATGCCGCCCATGCCGACAACCTCATCGTCCCCGTCATCGTCGGAAATGTATGTATCCAGCACCATGTTGAGCGCGCCGTCGCGATCGGTAATCCAGCTCCACGAATAACCCGTGGTTTCGTTTGCCTCCAGGCCGATGTACAGCGTCTTGCCGTCTTCGTCGTCTACCTCCAGCCAGGTGTAGTCCTCCACGTTCGCGCTTTCAACGGCGATCTTGCTGTCTGCGGTCAGGCTGGTTAAAAGCAGGCACTGAAACGCCGGGAAGTTATCGCCCTTGGCATACTTAAACGTAAGTACGGCGGCTGCGTCGGCAGTCGCGGTACTGCGGAAGCTGCCCACCCACATCGGATCGCCGTCCTCATCGGTGGTGGTTTCATTGGTCAGCAGCTCAAGCGGACTGCCGTCCTCTGCCTCAAACGACCACTCATAGCCGTCCTCACTGGCCATCATGGGCAGGCGCACGGTCAGCACCGTGCCGTCCTCGCTTAGCTCATACCAGCCGCCTTCCTCGGCTTCCGCGTTCAGCTCGTCGCCAACCTCATCCTCCACGGCTTCGGTCTCGGCCATCGCGGCGGGTTCAGCGGCTGCGGCGGGCGCGGCCTCCTCAGCCAGCGAGAACGCGGGCACAAACATCATTATCGCTGCCAGAGCGGCAATTATCTTTTTCATAGTTACATAAACCTCCTTAAATGTACTTTACTGTAATCCGTACATGGTTTTACGGTGTAAGTCCATCATCGTGTACACCTGTTTGACGTACACTCCGCCAATTAGTTCCATGCCCGACAAAATACCTCTTACGAATTATTGCCTTGCACCAAACGTGAAATTGCAGTATAATAAACGGGTTAAAGTTGTTTGTCCTGCACAATGTGCGTAAAATGTGGACGCCTAGTCAGTTTTACGCCGCTGAGCATATATTTGGAGAGGATTTTTCCCAATGAACGATAAGAAGCCGCACCCAATCAAGATACGTAATCAATCTTATGTAAAGCATTACAACATACAGACTGTGCTTAGAGTGCTTGAAGAGTTTCAGCCAGTCAGCCGCACCGAGATGGTCAGGCTGACCGAGATGAGCCCAACCAGCATCACGCGCATAATAAACGCGCTCATCAATTTAGGTCTGATATACGAAACCGACTCCGTACCCAAGAGCAGCCGCGGCCGCAAGGCGATCAACCTATGCGTAAAGCAGGACGGCATATACACGATGGGCATATTCCTGACGTACGACCGCATACGCACCTGCATAATGGATTATGGCAACCACATACTGTATTCCGATCTGATGCAGCTGGAAAAGCGGTATTACGACGTGGAGGAGTTGGCCGCGCTGTGCCGCACAATGTACGACGAGGTGCCGCGCAGTCTGGTGCGCGACTGGAAATGCGTATGCGCGGTAGGCGTATCGTGCGCGGGCATAATTGACCCGGACAGCGGCGTAGTGGTAAAATCCGATCAGATGGGATGGGAAAACGTAAATCTGGTCGAACCGTTCAAGGAGGCGCTGGGGCTGCCGGTATGGCTGGAGAACGACGTTAGATCCTGTCTTATCGGCGAAAAGGCGCGCCGTGGGTTAAGCGACGAGACCGACACGGCCTACCTTATGGTAGGTACGGGCATAGGCGTTGCGGCCACGGTCGGAGGGCGCATGATGCGCGGCTTCAGCAGCCGTTCTGGCGAGATCGAGCGCGTGCCTATCAATCCGGGCATGGAGTGTCAGACTACGCTGCACAGGCACCTGACCGAGGCGTCGCTGATCGAGCGCGCGCGCAAGTACGACCCGCAGGTGGACTCGGTGTGCAGCATAGCGATGAACATACGTCAGCCATGGGCGCAGGAACTGGTGGCCGACTTCAAGAAATACTTGAGCTTCATAATCCAGATGGTGGACGGCATATGCAACCCGTACAGCATAATACTGGGCGGCACCATCATCCCCCAGCTCGCGCCCTACATAAAGGACGCGCTGCCCGCGGGGCGCGTGATTATCGGCGAAAATTACGAAGACGCGTGCGTGACCGGCGCGGCTATGGTAGCCATACGCGGCGGCATACAGGCGCTAATAAACGAACAGATTGAGATTTGATCGGGTGACAAGGCATGGATAAGATACTTCTGGAGATATGCTGCGGTTCGGCTGAGGACTGTACGCGCGCCGAGGCGGGCGGTGCAGATCGCGTGGAGCTTAACTCGGCGCTGTTTCTGGGCGGGCTTACGCCCAGCATCGGCACGATGAAGCTGGCGCGGGAGCTGTGCCATATACCTATAATGGCGATGGTAAGGCCGCGCGCGGGCGGTTTCTGCTATACCGAAAGCGAACTTAAAGCGATGGAATACGACGCGAAGGCTCTTATTGAGGCAGGCGCGGACGGGATTGTATTCGGATTTCTAAGCAGCGACGGTACGCTCGATTTTGAGAAGTGCGCGCGTTTTACCCAGCTTGCGCACGATATGCACGCGCAGGCGGTTTTCAGCCGCGCGATAGACGTTGTGCCCGACTGGCGGCGCGCGCTGGACGAGCTTATCGATATTAAGATCGATCGCGTGCTGACCAGCGGCCAGATGCCTTCCGCACCGCTGGGGCTGGACGTGATCGTCGAAATGGTCGAATACGCGCATGGCCGCATCGAAATTCTGCCCGGCGCGGGCATAAACGCGCGCAACATACGCTCGGTGATTAAATCGACCGGCTGTACTCAGGCGCATATGTCGGCCAAGGGCCGCGCGGCCGACACGTCATGCGCGGGCAATGCATCGATACACTTCGGCGGCGCGCTGTACCCGCCCGAGGACGTATACGACACTGTGGACGGCGCAGCGGTCGCCGCGATAAAGGAACGCATATGAGCAGCATTATATTTGAACCCGGCAGGTTTTTCCCGCAGTGCCACGCCAGCTGCATACTGCCGCTTGCAGGCGGGCGCATACTCATCGTCTACTTCGCAGGCGAGCATGAAAAGGCCGACGACGTGGGCATATGGCTGAGCGAATACGACGGCGCAAAGTGGCTGGAGCCGCGCTGCATAGCCAAGCTGTGCGGCGAGCCGCACTGGAACCCTGTTCTGTTTAAGACGGCGGACGGCGTGCGCATAGTATTTAAGGCAGGCAGGGAAATCCGCGCGTGGCGCAGCATGACCATGCTTTCGCGCGATGGCGGGCATACGTGGTCAGAGCCGCATGGATATGAAAATAACCCTGCGGGCGGGCCGGTGCGCTCCCATCCGATAAGGCTGTCCAGCGGCGCGTGGCTCGCGCCCAACTCGGACGAGGACGGCGCATGGCGGCCGCGCGTGGACGTATCGCACGACGAGGGCGAGACGTTCGAGCGCCTGAGCGATATTCCGCTGAACACAACTGACGAAGCCGCACCCGACTACCTGCCCGGACTGGGCGCGATACAGCCCACGCTGTGGGAAAGCGCGCCCGGACACGTGCACGCGCTGCTGCGCACAACGGGCGGGTACGTGTACCGCTCGGATTCCGACGACTATGGCCGGACGTGGAGCCGCGCGCGCAAGACCGACATACCCAATAACAACAGCGGTATAGACGTGGCCCAGGCACCCGACGGGCGGCTGTTCCTGGCGCTTAACCCGGTGAGCGGCAACTGGGGCGCGCGTACGCCGCTAAGCGTATACGCAAGCGGGGACGGCGGCGAAAGCTTTCATCCGTTTGCGGTGCTGGCCGACGACCCGACCGACGAATCAACTGGCAAGCCTGCCGAGTTCTCCTACCCCTCGCTGTACGTCAAGGGCGATACGCTGATGGCGAGCTACACGTACAACCGGCGCTCGGTAGCGTTCTGGCGCGCGCGGATATAGTCCGCGCGCCAATATTCGCGCTGAGCAGCAAATTTCCCGCATTTTTTCTTCAAAAAGGTATTGACGCAGACCGCGAGTTGTGATATAATAGTTTGCGTTGACTGGGTGTGGCGCAGTTTGGTAGCGTGCTTGAATGGGGTTCAAGAGGCCGGAA
>USEE01000105.1 GCA_900553645.1 uncultured Eubacteriales bacterium | reverse complement strand
CGCGGAATCGGGCGAGGGCGCGACGTAAAATACGCCCACCAGTGGACTTTTGATCTCCACAACGTCGTTAAAGTCCACGCCGCGGTCATCCTTTTGCTGCGGTTCAGCCGCCTGCGCGGGTGCTGCGGGAGCCTGCACGGGTGCGGCCGAAACAGTTACGGGCGCGCCCGCGTACAGCTCGCGCTTCAGTTTAAGGCGCGCGCCGCATTCCTCAATCTCGATGGCGGTAAGTCCCGTCTCGTTCATTATCGCGGCCAGCTCGCGGATCTCGTCTATCTTCATTCGTACCTCCTGAGCGCGACAACGGCGTTATGCCCGCCAAAGCCCAGCGACGTGGACAGCGTTACATCCACATCGGCCTTGCGCGCAGTATTGGGGGTGTAGTCCAGATCGCAGTCCGGGTCCGGCTCGTTAAGGTTGATGGTGGGAGGCACAATGCCGTCGTTCAGCGTCAGCACGCACGCGCACAATTCAACCGCGCCCGTCGCGCCCAGCATGTGGCCGTGCATCGACTTGGTGGAGGATATGATCGCGCGGCGGGCTTCCTCTTCGCCCAGCGCGGCCTTTATGGCCATCGTCTCGGTGCGGTCGTTAAGCTGCGTGCCAGTGCCGTGTGCGTTAATGTACAGCTGACCCTTTATGCCGCCCATCTGCTCGACGCACTGACGAATCGCGCGCGCCGCGCCGCGTCCCTCGGGATCGGGTGCGGTTATGTGATGCGCGTCGCAGGTGTTGCCATAGCCGACTACCTCGGCGAGTATCTTTGCGCCGCGCGCTTTGGCGTGTTCTAGCTCCTCAAGCACCAGCACGCCCGCGCCCTCGCCCATCGTAAAGCCCGCGCGCCGCTTGTCGAACGGCAGCGAGGCGACGTTGGGATCGTCGGTTTCGCACAGCGCCTTGCAGTTGCAAAAGCCCGCCACGCCCAGCGGCTCTATCGCGGCTTCCGCGCCGCCCGCGATTATCGCGGTGGCGTAGCCGTCCTTTATCGCGCGGTACGCTTCGCCTACGGTGTTGGTGGACGTGGCGCACGCGGTCACGACGGGCAGCGTCTGACCCTGCGCGTTGAACTTGATCGCAATGTTGCCGGTGGCGATGTTCGCTATCATCATGGGTATGTACAGCGGCGATACGCGCGAGGGGCCGCGCTTTATTATCTTTTCCGCCTCGGCAAACGAGGTATGGAATCCGCCGATGCCGCTGCCCACGTATACGCCCAGCTGCTCCGGCTCGACTGCGCCGATTATGCCGGACTGGTTCACGGCCTGCCACGCGGCGGCCATTGCGTACTGGCAGTATATGTCCATGCGGCGGCCGTCGCCCTTTTCCATGCCGTAATTGGTTATGTCAAAGTCCTTGACCTCGCCCGCAACCTTGCACTTGTATTCGCTCGTGTCGAATTTGGTTATGGGGCCTATGCCGCATTTGCCCGCGTAAAGGCTCTCGCGGAAGGCTGCAATATCATTGCCGATGGGGGTGATTACGCCCATGCCGGTTATAACTACTCGCATATAATTCACCTCACATGTAAAGGCCGCCGTTTACGCTGAGCACGGTGCCGGTGATGTACGCGGCGCGGTCGCCAGCCAGGAAGCATACCGCCTCGGCGATTTCCTCCGGCTCGGCCATGCGGCCCATGGGCACGGTGCTTACGCCTTGTTTGAGCGCGTCCTCGCTCATTGCGGCGGTCATCTCGGTGCGCACAAAGCCCGGCGCGACCGCGTTAACGGTAACTCCGCGCCCGGCTAGCTCGCGCGCCAGCGTCTTGGTAAGGCCGATCATGCCCGCCTTGGCGGAGGAATAGTTGGCCTGACCCGCGTTGCCCATCTGACCCGCCACCGACGCGATGTTTATCACGCGCCCGCTGCGGCGGCGTATGAAGTCGCTCATTACCGCCTGAGTGGTCAAAAACGCGCCCGTCAGGTTCACGTCGATCACGCGGCGGAAGTCCTCTTCCTTCATGCGCAGCGATATGCCGTCGCGGGTGATGCCCGCGTTGTTTACAAGTATGTCCACCTTGCCCAGCGCGTCGTGCACGCTCTTTACGGCGGCGGTAACGTCCTCCGAATTGGATACGTCGCACTTGGCCGAAAACGCCTTTACGCCCAGCGCCTCAATCGCGGCGCAGGTTTCGCTTGCAGCGGCTTCGTTGCCCGCGTAGAGTATCGCGATGTTCGCGCCCGCCTCAGCCAGACGCAGCGCAATCGCGCGCCCGATGCCGCGCGAGCCGCCGGTTATCAGCGCCACGCGCCCGTCCAGTCTTTCGCTCAGCATATGCTCGCCCCCTTGATAAGGTCGGTCAGCGCTTCCGCACCGGCGGCGTCGCCCACGGCGGCTACGGTCGCCTCGGGACGAATCTTCTTTATAAGTCCGCACAGCGTCTTGCCCGCGCCCACCTCGACAAACGTGCGTACGCCCGCCTGCCACATGTTTTCGACCGTGTCGTTCCACAGCACGGGCGAGGAGATCTGCGCGCTCAGCGTATCGACCTCAGCGCCGACCACATACGGCTGCGCAGTGCGATTGGCGTACAGCGGCAGCAGCGGCTCGTTAAAGCTTACATGCTCAAGCTCCGAGCGCATCTTGTCCGACGCATCCGCCATGAACGGCGAATGGAACGCGCCCGATACCGCCAGCTTCATCGCGCGCCCGCCCGCGGCCTTTACGGCGGCCAGCAGCGCTTCCTCGGACTCGGCCGCGCACGCCACGACGGTCTGCGCGGGGGAGTTGAAGTTTACGGGGTATGCATTGTCGATGCCCGCGCATATTCCGCGCACGGCGTCGCCGGTAAGCTTAAGCACGGCGTACATGAGTCCGGGATGCTTCTCAGCGCAATCCTGCATGAACTCGGCGCGCTTCATGACCAGCTTAAACGCCGTGTCGAAGTCCAGCATACCGCAAAACGCGGTCGCCGCAACCTCGCCCAGCGAAAAGCCCGCGCACATGTCGGGCGTTGCGCCCGCCTCCATAGCGACGCGTGCGCACGCGTAATCCATCGCGAAAAGGCAGGGCTGAGTATTTATGGTAGTAGAAAGTTCGGCCTTGTCGCCCTCAAAGCACATACTTATCGTGCCGGGACGCAACTGCTCTGCGCGGTCGAATACGGCGCGCGCGGTGGGGAACTTTTCATAAAGATCGCGCCCCATGCCCGGATATTGCGCGCCCTGACCGGCGAATACGAATGCTACTTTGTCCATTCGGGCGCACCTCTCAAAAGCTTCTCCGCACCGGACATTACGTCGTCGATTATCGCGGCGGCAGGCTCGATTTGCTTTACAAGTCCGGCAATCTGGCCGCACAGGAAGCTGCCCTGCTTTTCGTCGCCCTCGACGGCTGCGCGGCGCAGTGCTCCCACACCGAACTGCTCGACTTCTTCATTGGTCTTGCTCGCGTCGTATTCCAGCTTGGCAAATTCATTGGTGAAGGGATTTTTCAGTGCGCGCACGGGATGACCCAGCCTGCGGCCGGTCACTATCGTGTCTATATCGCGCGCCTTCAGCACCTTCTCCTTGTAGTTCTCGTGCGCGACGCATTCCTCGGCGCACAAAAAGCGGGTGCCCATCTGAACGCCCTCCGCGCCCAGCATGAACGCCGCCGCCATGCCGCGTCCGTCGGCAATGCCGCCCGCAGCGATAACCGGGATGCTCACCGCGTCTACGACCTGCGGCACCAGCGCCATTGTGGACATTTCGCCGATATGACCGCCCGATTCGCCGCCCTCGGCGATTACCGCAGTCGCGCCGAAGCGCTCCACGCGGCGCGCAATCGCGACCGACGGTACAACAGGCACGACCTTTATACCGGCGGGCACCCATTCCTTCATGTACTTGTCGGGCATACCCGCACCGGTGGTGATTACCGGCACATGTTCCTCAAGCAGCACCTGAGCGACCTCGGCCACATGCGGGCTCATCAGCATCACGTTTACGCCGAAGGGCTTATCGGTCAGTTCGCGGCAGGCGCGTATCTCCTTGCGCAGGTAGTCGGCGGGCGCGTTCATGGCGCTGATTATGCCCAAGCCGCCCGCGTTGGACACCGCCGCCGCCAGCTTGTGTTCGCTTATCCAGGCCATGCCGCCCTGAAAAATGGGCTTTTCAATGCCTATGGCCTCGGTAACTCGAGTTTTCATGTGTTACTTCGCCTCGTCGATGAGCTTAACGATGTCGGCCACGGTCTTGAGCGAAGCGTCCAGCTCGATGGTCACGCCGAACTCGTCCTCCAGGTTCATGGCCAGCTCAGCCATGTCCAGCGAGTCCAGACCCAGGTCGGTGAAAGCGCTGTCTTCCTTGATGTCGGCTACGTCGATACCCTTGTAATCAGCTACGATGGCGGCTACTTTATCAAAAGTCATGATGGTTTCCTCCAATTATATCTTAAATTTATGTATTGTATCGCCGCACCCGCGGCGGGGGATAGCATGGTTATTTGGTCCAGCGCAGAAGCGCCGCGCCCGTCACGAAGCCCGCGCCGAATGCGCTCAGCGCGATCACATCGCCCGCGTGCAGGTTGCCCGCGCGGTTTTGCTCGTCCAGCAGTATCGCGCACGATGCGCTGGAGGTATTGCCGGTGCGATCGATGGTGTGGGGCATCTTTTCGGCCTCTACGCCCAGGCGCGTGCGTATGCCTTCGAGTATGCGCAGATTTGCCTGATGCATCAGATAATGCGCAACGTCGTCCGGCTTCATACCGCACTCCTCGAGCAGAACCTTAAGATCCTCGTAGGAATACGACACGGCGGACTTGTAAACGTCCTGCCCGCGCATTTTTATCATCGTGGCCGCGTCCGCGTCCTTGGCGAACGGGCAGTTGCCGCGGCTGGCGCGCGCGTACAGCACGTCCACATTGCCGCGCGTGGTAAGGCGCGTCTTTATAAGCCCGTCGCCTTCGCCCACTACGGCCGCGCCCGCGCCGTCGCCGAAGAGTATGCAGCTGGAACGGTCGTTCCAGTCCACAAGGCGGCTTATCGCCTCGGCGCACAGTATCAGTATCTTCTTTGCGCGCCCCGCGATCATATAGCAGTCGGCCATATCCAGCGCGTACACAAATCCGGCGCACGCCGCGTTTATGTCCACGCAGGGGCATGTGGCCTTCAGGTGCTCCTGCACCGCGCAGCCCATGCCGGGCGTTATCCATTCGCCCTGCACGGTCGAGCATATTATAAGATCCAGCTCTTCCGCGCTTACGCCCGCGTTTTCCAGCGCCCTTTCGCTTGCAAGGCACGCAAGGTCGAACAGGTTCTCGCCGCTCAGCACGTGCCGCTCGCGTATACCCGTGCGCGAGGAAATCCACGCGTCGCTTGTGTCCATAATGCGCGAAAGGTCGTCGTTTGTTACCGTCAATTCGGGCAGAGCGCTGCCCGTACCCAGTATCTTCAAACCGGTCGCACCTCCTTACCGGCGGGCGAATGACCGTCGCCGGGGCGCGCGGCGTTTTTGCCTGCGTCGTCGGCTTTCTGAGTCAGCTCGTCGGCTTTATCCTGAAAAAATTCGTTCAGCACCTCAAGTCCGTCAATCAGCGCGGCGCGATCGCTCTCGGGCATCGCGCGCGCTACGGCGTGCACCATCTGCCGGTGAAAATACCTGTGCGATATGTCGGCACGCCGACCCAGATCGGTAAGGCGCACGTATATGCGTCTGCCGTCATCCTTGCCGCGCGACTTGCACACATAGCCCTTGCGCTCGAGCTTCTTTACCGCGACAGTCACCGACGGGGCGGATATGCCCTGCATCTGGGCGATTTCGGTTATCGTGCGTCCCTGCGCGCGCAGGTGGGGATCGAGATCGCTCGAACCGATGGCTTCGATAATGTGCATTTCGCGTATGGACAGACTTTCATTGCTCAGGTCGGAAAGCATGGTCTCTTCTATTACGTGTAT
>USEE01000104.1 GCA_900553645.1 uncultured Eubacteriales bacterium | reverse complement strand
GATTTAAGCTGCTTAGTTCGCTATGAGCCAGCGGCGCTTACTTATGCGCTGCTTTGCCGCTCACCATGCACTTGTTATCTTAGGCGTTTCGGGATACCGCGCACCGGGTTTTGGCTTTCTTAGATTGTTTGCGCCCGCGATGTGTTCACCGCCACGCAAGCGGGGCGGCTCATTCGTGGTTCGGGGCGCTTCCCGCGCTGTGCCATAAATCGAAGCCCAGCGCGGGAAATGCCCGCCTGCCGCAATCTGGCTGTATTCGCATCTCATCATTGGCCGCGCCCGCCATAAACCGGAGCGGGCGCGGCAGCTGCGCCGTATTTATCGCGCTTCTGTACGAGCGTCTTACACGCCCGGAGAGCAGCGCTTTTCTGTGTGCGGCGATATGCGGCACTGCCGCAACGTTCCTAATTCCGCATTCCTAATTCCGCATTCCGCATTAGCAATCAGCGTTGGCGCGGACTGCGCCGTCCGCTTCCATAAACGCTCCCGGCAGCCCATCAATAATATCGCCCGCATTCATGGAATACTCGCCCAGTTTCTCCTGCGCAAGCGTCCCCGCGCGTCCATGCAGCATCGCACCGTACACCGCCGCCTTAACCGGCTCCATGCCCTGCGCCAGCAGCGCGCCTATTACGCCCGTCAGCACGTCTCCGCTGCCGCCGCACGCCATGCCCGGCGTGCCCGGATTCATCATATACGCGCGTTCGCCGTCGCTTATGCACGTCGCACAGCCCTTCAGCAGCACTACGCACCCGCACTCCTTTGCCAGCATACGCGCGTCCTCAACCGGGTCGCCGCACGCCCTGCCCAGCAGCCTTGCCATCTCACCCGGATGCGGGGTCAGTACATGATTCTCATTCAGCTTCCCGCGCAGTTCGGTATGCTCCGATATTATGTTCAGCGCGTCCGCGTCGACCACTGCGGGCAGTCCGCTGCAAAGCGCCAGCGCGATTACTTCGGGCGCGGCGCGTCTTGTAAGCCCCGACCCGACCGCCAGCGCCGTCTTGCCGGGCAGAGCCGCGGCTATTCTTTCGACGGCCGCTTCGTCCAGCACGTCCGCGTCGGTGGCCTTCATCGCCATCGCTTCGGGCGCGCGCAGCTGCATTAGCTGCCTTGTATCGCGCACGCACGCCGCGCTCACCAGTCCCGCGCCCGCGCGCAGTGCCGCGCTCACGGCCATCAATGCCGCGCCCGCGTAGTCGGTCGAACCGGCTATCATAAGCAGGTGTCCATACGTGCCCTTATGCGAATCATGTCTGCGGCGGGGGAGGCTTACGTCGTCTGCCTGAACATACGTCGGCGCGTCCTCGGGCGCATACCGCTCGGGTATGCCTATATCGTGGCATATCAGCCTGCCGCACAAGTCCTGACCGGCTTTAAGCAGTTGGCCGCGCTTAATGAACTGGAACGTGACCGTCGCATCGGCTGGGCACGCGCCCATGTCCTCACCGGTTAGCCCGCTCAACCCCGACGGCACATCCACCGCCAGCACGCGCGCGCCGCCGCCGCGCATTGTGCGCATCATGCGCGCCATGCCCAGATACGCGCCGCTCATTGCCCGCGCAAACCCGGTGCCGAACATCGCGTCCACGCAAAGCTGTGCGCGCGCAATGCCGTCGCCCAGCGTTGCCTTCATTTGCGCAAGTATCTGTCCGCCGTCCTCGCACCCGTCAAGCCCGACCTGCTTTAGGTCGATTATGCGAATCGCGCGCCCGGCTTTAAGGCATTTAAGGTAGTTATCATGCGCCGCGCTGCCCGGCTGAGGCTCGCCCACGGTAAGAACCGCCACCGCACAGTGCATATCGCACAGCCGCCACGCCAGCGCCCAGCCGTCGCCGCCGTTTGCGCCCGGCCCGCAGCACACTATCGCGGTAAGTCCGATCAGCCGCGCGGTCTCGGACGGTATGTTCATCTCGCGCGGCGGCCATTCGTCGCGCCCCATTAGCGCGATTGCCGCCTTTAGCAGTCCGTCCGCCGCCCGCCCCATCAGCCGCGCCGATGTTATGCCGCTGTCCGCCATGTAGCGCGCTTCCAGCGCGCGCATTTCATCCGGAGTAACTATGCGCATTCACTCGCCCTCCAGTACTGCAAACGCCGTGGCTGCGGAGTCGATATGCGTTATCGACAAATGGCTCCGCACGCCGCCCAGCGCCTTGAATTTTTCATACGCCCGGCCGTGAAAGGACAGCTCGGGCCGTCCCGCGCCGTTCCACTTTACCTCGGCCTCGCAAAGCGCCGCGCCGCTTAGGCCGCAGCCCAGCGCCTTTAGCGCCGCCTCCTTTGCGGCGAATATGCCCGCCGCGCGCTGTGCGCCCGCACGACCCGCCGCCGCTATGTGCGCGCGCTCGCCCTCGGTGTACACGCGCGTTAAAAAGCGCTCGTTTTGTATCGCCCTTGCTATGCGCTCCGGCTCTATCGTGTCCACGCCCACGCCGATTATCATGCGCGCCGCTCCCGCGCCAGATAGCCCGCGTTGGCTATGGCGCGCGCCACTGCCTCGGTCGCAAGTACGCTCAGCCGCATGAAGTCGCATTCCTTATCGCCCGTGGACAGCGCAAACAGCGTGTCGCCATCCATCTGGGTATGCACGGGGCGTATCGCGCGCGCAAAGCCGTCCTGCGCCACCGCGGCCATGCGGTTGGTCTGCGCCTTGTCCAGCTTTGCGTTGGTGGCGACAACAGCAATGGTCGTATTGCTGCCCGCAAATCCGCGCGCGCCCGCGCCGCCCAGCAGCGCATGAAGCACCGGCTTAGGCGTGCCGTCCGCATCATGCCCGCCCGCGAGGAACTCTCCGTTATACGGGTCGTATATATCGCCGCCCGCGTTGACTGCGGCGATTGCGCCCACTATCACGCCGCCGCCTAGATCTATCGATGCGCTGCCCAGTCCCGATCGCTCGGGTATCGCGCCCGGCACGAACTTGCCCACGCTCGCGCCCATGCCCGCGCCGATCAGGCCTTGCCGCACGTCCTTGCCCGCGTTCATCAGCGCCAGCTTGCCCATCTGCGCGTCAGGGCGTATCTCGGCACTGCCCACGCCCAGATCAAACAGCACCGCGCCGCCCACTATCGGCACGCGGCTTACGCCCACGTCCAGACCCTCGCCGCGCCGCCGGAGCAAATCCATCGCGCCCGTGCTCGCGTCCAGTCCGTACGCACTGCCGCCGGTCAGCAGTATCGCGTTTACGCATTCCACCAGCTCGCCCGGCTTCATCAGGTCGGTTTCGCGCGTGCCGGGCGCGCCGCCGCGCACGCATACGCCGGGCACCGCACCGTCGGGGCAGTATATCGCCGTCACGCCCGTCAGTGCGTCCAGATCGCTGGCGTTGCCAACCATTATGCCGGGCACGTCGCATATATGACCGCTGAACATATAATTTTTCTCTCCTTTTATATATCCATCCGCGCATGAATCACATGGCCGCGCGGCGTTTATCTTGACTACATTATATACTAAGTACAAATGCCAGTCAATCGCGCCAGTTTCAGGTTGCGCGGCGTAAATATTTGCGATATAATCTTTTCGTATTTTGAACGAACGGCAATATGGCCGCATTGCGGTTAAGGCGAGTATAAGAACTGTTTAAGGCAGATACCCAAAGCTTCAATTTAAGAAAGAGCGGGTGATTAAGCATGAAGGCAAAACAACTTGCGAAAAACTTATGGCAGGTAAAGACCAGCTCCTATGAGATAAATGTGGACACAGCCGCCGCGCGCGCGACGGTTATAGTGGACGGCTGCGAGGCCGCCGGACTCGATCTGCGCAGCGCGGTAAACATGCTGGACGAGCTGGATCATGTGATAATCGACGCCGAGCCGAACGTGCCGCGCTTCGTGGGCATAAGCGAGCAGGGCGGCGAGTGTGTGTTAAGGTTTGAAAGCACAAGCTCGCTGTGGCAGAAGGAATATGTGCTTTGCTGCACTCCGCTGCGCTTTTGCTATGCCGTGAGCGTGTCGGGCGAGGGCGCGGTGGATTCGGTCAACTACTTCAGCGGCGACATTGCGTGCGCGGGTCACGGCAGCCAGCATGAGTTCGCCGAAGGCTTTTATCCGCTCACGCCGTGGAAGCCCGAGGACAGCTATTTCTTTAAGCCGTGGCAGAGCAGCAAGCGCTGGAACGTGCTTATGGTGCCGCCCATGTTCTGCTACTCGTTCCGCATGAGCGGCATATCGCGCCGCCTTGCGCTGGGACTGTGTGCGCGGCGTGGCGAGCATAACTTCAATTCCTTCGACTATAACTCCTGCAAGAACGGCCGCGGCGGCGGGTTCTTCCTGTCCACCGATCAGAGCGGCCACACCCACGTCAGCGGCAAGTGGAGCGCGCCCGAGGTAATCGGCTATGCCGCGTCCGACGATATGGACGCGCTGCGCCGCTATTCGGACTACTACTTCGCCGCCGGTTTGGCTCCGCGCAAGCCGCAGACCACGCCGCCGCGCTTCTGGCAGGGACCCATGGCGTGCGGCTGGATAGAGCAGTGCCTAAAGGCGGCCTCAATGGACATGCGCGAAGCCTCCGCGCTGTGCCGTCAGGATTTTTATGAGGAGTACTGCCTTAACCTGAAAAAGCACGACCTGCACCCCACGGCGCTGATAATCGACGACAAGTGGCAGGCCGAGTATGCCACCGCGCAGGTGGATATCGAGCGCTGGCCCGACATGCGCGGCTTTATCGACCGCCGCCATACCGAGGGCATAAAGACCATACTCTGGTTCAAACTCTGGGATAGCGAGGGCTGGGACAAGGAGCTGTGCCTTACCGACAGCAAGGGCAGCATGCGCATCGACCCGTCGCATCCCAAGTTCATCGCGATGCTCAAGGACACGATACATCGGCTGCTGTCGTCCGACGCGGGTTGCCTCGATGCGGACGGTTTCAAGCTGGACTTCGCATTCATAATTCCAATGGGGCACAGTGTAAAGACGTATTCGGGCAAATACGGCTGTGAATTGATGTACGATTACATGAAGCTGATATACGATACGGCCAAGGCGGTAAAGCCCGACGCGCTGATTAACTGCAGCCCGTGCCATCCGTATTTCGCGAACGTGTGCGATCAGGCGCGCCTGCACGACTATGACGAGCGCCGCCGCGACTGCACCGACGATATGACGCGCCGCGCGGAGATGTTTGCCATAGCCAACCCGCATACGCTGCTGGATACCGACAATGCGGGCTTCAACACGCGCCGCGATACAATGCGCTGGCTGCTCAGGCAGGGCGAGGTGGGCGTGCCCGATCTGTACGCGCTGAGCGGCGGCGATCTTACCGACGACGATTTGGAGGAGCTTGCGGCGTACTGGCGCGAGTATTCGGCGCGCATAGATGCGCAGAGGTAATGTTTGGTTAAGGCCGGGCGCGGAGCAGGATTGATTCGATTGATATGAAGCCTGCTTTGCGCTCACTTTGCAATTGCCAAGTGAGGCGGCAAACCCACCGTGTACTTCCTGCCGAACCGCAGCGCGATTCGGTATTATATATTATCCGACATATACTGTCAATGCCTGTAATTATAGCCTGTCTAATCAAATTTTCATCCCATCAATAAAGGAAAAGCGGCGCTTACAGAGAATAGTTAAAGTAAATATACTCATCTTAATGCCATTGAAACCGCAAGGGGAAAGGCGCATATGGACGTACTAAGCAGAATGATTACCACGCAGACCATAATGTTTCTGTATATGGTGTGCGGCGTGGTGCTGCGCAGAATTAAGATCATCAATGAAAACAGCCGCCCAAGCTTTGTAAAGCTGCTCACCAATCTGCTTTTGCCATGCATGATACTGGATTCATTCAATAAGCCCATGGATGTGGAGGAGCTGAAGGGCGCGGCGCTGGTGCTGGCGGTAAGCTGCGCGATGTGCCTGATAAGCTACGGCGTGGGG
>USEE01000103.1 GCA_900553645.1 uncultured Eubacteriales bacterium | reverse complement strand
GAAATGGCGTAAAAGACACCGAAATTGCGGATTAGGGAATTTTTGAGACATGCTCTAAGGCATATCCCCCTGCCGCGCCAGTCCGTCCGGGCGTATGCGCATCAGCCGACCCGGTTTTGGCTCCTCGCCCGCGCCGAGGTTGTTTATCTGCCTTAAATCGCGTTCGATCGCCGACCAGCGCGCGGCGATTTTCGCTGTCTTATCGCCCGGCTGTACCACATAGTGCCCAGTGAACGCGCACGCGCTTCCCGTCAGCGGCGTGTCGGTCACGCGCAAGACCTGACCCGCATACAGACTGTCCGAACGCCGTATGCCGTTGGCGCAGGCGATAACGCATTCGTCCGTGCCGTAACGTCGGCTGAGCGCACTCAGCGTATCGCCCGGCTGCACCACGCACGCGCGGCTCAACGGATCGGGTGCAAGCGTTGGGCGTGCGATTAACTCCGCGCGCGGTATGCGCAGTGCTTCGCCGGGGTAGATGCGGTTAGGGTCGCGTATGGCGTTGGCCGCGACGATTGCGTGGACAGGCACTCCATAGCGGCGCGCTATACGATCGAGCGTTTCGCCCTTCATCACTATGTGAATAATATCGCCCCCGGAATCCAGCGCGCCGCCCTTTACGAATATGCGCAATACCTGACCCGGATAGATTCGGTTCGCGTCGGGCAGTGCATTCCAGCGCGCGGCCTGCGCCGCCGTCGCGCCGTAGCGCGCCGCAATACGCGTGAGCGTGTCGCCGCGCTGAACCACGTAATATACCTCGTCATTGTAAGGGCTTTTCGCGGGTTCGTCGGGCGCGGGCAGTTCGTGCTCGTCGGTCAGCGCCTCATCCGTGAACCAGTCCATATCGACCAGCGTGCTTATGCCCGCCACGCGCCCGGTCTCGGAATACTGAAAGCCCGTCCAGCGTGCCCAGCACGGATTGCTTTCGGGCGTGCCCACGCCGTAATTTGCCACCCACAACGGGTATTTGTTAAGCGGCTCCAGCAGATATTCGCGCGCGCCGTATGCCGACGAGTATATCATGGGCGTTACGCCGGTCAGCTCCTCCACTCTTTCGAGGAATGCGGCGCACACCCGCGTGAACGCCGCCGCGCTCAGCCTGCGATCGTAAGGCAGATCGGCGGCAGGGCGCGCCTGAAACCGCTTGCCCGATATGACCCGCGCAAAGTATTCGGCCTGAGCGCGCGCGGCGGTTTCGCTTATCGCGGTCATGAAGTGATAGAAGCCGCACTTTACGCCCGCCGACTGTGCGTCTGAATAGTTGCGCTCAAAGTACGGATCGATATAGTCCGCGCCCTCGCTGGACTTTATATAGGCGATTTCCACAGCCATGCCGCGCACCGCCTGCCAATCTATGCTGCCCTGCCAGCGGCTTACGTCTATGCCGCGCAGGTCGCTGTTTGACGGAGTTTGCATTGAATCCGCTCCTTCTTAGGCACTATGCCGTTTTATAATATTCCCGCCATTATCCCGGCGTGACACTTGCGATTAAGTGTATGTATTTACGACATATACGCGATGCTGTCGCACAATATTCTCCGTATCTTGATTGACAGCGCGGATATATCAATGTATACTCCCATTACAACCTAACAGAACGGATGCCTTATCCAGAGTGGTCGAGGGACGGGCCCTGTGACACCACGGCAACCTGTAACGCTCCGGCGTTATTACGGTGCCAATTCCCGGGCGCGCACGCGCCGAAGATGAGGCGCAGCTTGACCCGAATATGTGCAAGCCGCGCGGCTTGCGCATTTTTTTGTCAATATGCCCCCCTGCTGGCTTCCGATTCCAACGGTTAATGAAGAGGAGGAAGTTGTATTATGAAAAAGCTCTTTACATCCGAGTCGGTAACTGAAGGACATCCCGACAAAATCTGCGACCAGATTTCAGACGCGGTACTCGACGCGATACTTGCGCAGGACCCAATGGCGCGCGTGGCGTGCGAGTGCTCCACCTGCACCGGCCTTGTGCTGGTGATGGGCGAAATCACCACCGACTGCTACGTCAACATCGACGAAATCGCACGCAGCACGCTGCACCGCATCGGCTATGACCGCGCCAAGTACGGCTTCGATGCGGATTCGTGCGCGGTACTGACCTCGCTGCACGGCCAGTCCCCCGACATCGCGCAGGGCGTTGACAGCGCGCTGGAGACCCGCAACACCGACAAGCTGGACATCGGCGCGGGCGATCAGGGCATGATGTTCGGCTTTGCGTGCGACGAAACGCCCGAGTACATGCCAATGGCTATCGCGCTGGCGCACCGCGTGACCAAGAAGCTGGCCGAGGTACGCAAGTCGGGCGAACTAAGCTACCTGCGTCCCGACGGCAAGGCACAGATCACCGTCGAATACGACGGCGATCGCCCCGTGCGCATCGACACCGTGGTCGTATCTACCCAGCATTCGCCCGACGTGGATATGGACACGCTGCATAGCGACATAATCGAGCGCGTTGTAAAGCCGGTAATCCCGGCGGGTCTGCTGGACGAGAACACGCGCTATCTCATCAACCCCACCGGCCGTTTCGTAATCGGCGGCCCCGCGGGCGACTCGGGTCTGACCGGCCGCAAGATCATCGTGGATACCTATGGCGGATACGCGCACCACGGCGGCGGCGCGTTCTCGGGCAAGGACCCGACCAAGGTGGACCGCTCGGCGGCATACGCACTGCGCCATGTGGCCAAGAATCTGGTCGCGGCGGGCGTTGCCAAGCGCGTCGAGGTAGGCCTGGCCTACGCAATCGGCGTTGCAAAGCCGGTATCCATCACCGTGGACGCGAGCGGCTCCGATCTGACCAACGAGCAGATCGCCGATCTGGTATCCCGCGTATTCGACCTGCGCCCGGCGGCGATAATCGAGCGTCTGGGTCTGCGCCGCCCGATATACGAGCAGACCGCGAGTTACGGCCACTTTGGCCGCAACGACCTTGATCTGCCGTGGGAGAAGCTGGACTATGTGGACAAGATAAAGGCCGCGTTGTAATATGTGCGACAGCGAACCAAACGGCGCGGGACTAAGCATACGCCGCATGAACGAAGGCGACGTGGGCGCGCTGTATGGCGTGCTGTCCGACCCGGAGGTCATGAAGTACCTTGAGCCGCCCTATTCCCGCGAAGCGACTATACAGTTCCTGCACGACGCGGGCATGTGCGAGAGGCCGCTTGTCTGGGCTGTAGACGACGCGCGCGGCCGCTTCATCGGCTACGTCATATATCATAAGTATGACGAGCACAGCATGGAGCTGGGCTGGGTGTTGGCGCGGAATGAATGGGGCAAGGGCTATGCAAACACGCTCACACAGCTATTGATTGAACAGGCGCGCAAAGCGGGCAGGGACGCGGTGATTGAATGCTCGCCTGAGCAGGCCGCGACCAAAGCCATAGCTCAAAAGCACGGCTTTGCATATTGCGGTATGGACGGCGGGTGCGAGGTATACCGGCTGAAACTGCGCGCGGAGTGACCAACTGAATATGTAAGCAGCGGACAGCCTGAAGTCAAAGCGCTTCTGGCCGCCCGCTGCTTTTGTTTTTATCCACAGCCTTGTGGAATAACTATGCCCTTAAAAGCAAAAAAATGCCCCCTGCACAGAACAAACGCGCTCTGCACAGGGGGCTTAATTGCGTTAATGCATATTCAGTCAGGTTACACGGTAACGTCCGCGCTGATGCACTTTTCGCCAGTCAGCGCCTCGGTGCGCTTGTCGGGCTGACCCAGACCCGCGTACAGCGTGAACTTATGGCCGTCCTGACGGCGCTCGCCGTCGTTATCGACTATCTCAAAGGCATGTATGCCCAGGTGGACAGACACTTCGACGCGCTCGCCCGCCCTGACGAACACGGGCTTGAAGCCGCACAGCGCCGGGTTGGTGGGGGCGAATTCAGATCCGGACTTTACGTAGATTTGCACAACCTCGCGGGTATCGACGCTGCCGGTATTTTCGACGTACAGGCGGACATACGCGCCGTCGTCGGCGAAGTCCAGCTCCAGCGGGCCGACCGCGCGGCAGCTGCCGTAGGTCAGGCCATAGCCGAACGGGTACAGCACGTCGCCGGTGAAGTAGCGGTACGTGCGCCCGGCCATCGAATAATCGGTGAAGTCGGGCAAATCGGCCGCGTCGTTATAGAACGTGACCGGGAGCTTGCCCGAGGGCGACACGCGGCCGGTGAGCACGTCCATTATGGCCAGTCCGCCCAGCGCGCCCGGATACCACGCCTGCACCACGGCGGCGGCCTTATCCTGCGCCATGCGCAGATCGACCGCGCTGCCGGTGAAGTTGACGACTATGACGGGCTTACCGCTATTCAGCACGCGGCGCATCAGTTCGACCTGCTGGCGGGGCAGGTTGAGGTCGCGCTTATCGCCCGAATAGTAGGCGTTGCCCGCGTCGCCCTGTTCGCCCTCCATAGTCTCGTCCAGACCCACGGCGAGTATAACGAGATCGGCGCATTCGCAGCACGTCTCGGCCTCGCTCATGCGGTCCCACGCGTGCGCGGACAGGCTTTCGCTCTTATCCTTACTCTTATCGCAGCCCTCGCTATAGAACACGCGCGTATCGCCCGCCTGCATCTGCACCGCGTCCAGCAGGGTAACATAGCGCGACGCTGTGCCGTGGTAGTTGCCTATCAATGCGACGCGGTTATCGGCGTTGGGGCCTATCACGGCGATGGACTTATACTTAGTCATATCGAGCGGCAAAGTACCGTCGTTTTTGAGCAGCACGATTGACTTCTGCGCCGCTTCGATTGCGATCTTATGATGCTCGGGCGAGTCGTTCTGTTCATATGGAATTTCGTCGAATTCGCAATGTTCGTCGAACAGGCCGAGCTTAATGCGCGTGGTAAACAGGCGCTCACACGCGGTGGTTATATCGTCCTCGGTGATAAGGCCCTCCTGCAGAGCGGTAAGTATATGCAGGTAAGTATTGCCGCAGTTAACGTCGCAGCCGCTCTTTATCGCGAGCGCGGCGGATTCGGGCGCGGTATCCGTCACATGGTGATACATATGGAAGTCGGCTATCGCCCAGCAATCGGACACATAATGCCCCTCAAACCCCCACTTACCCCGCAATATATCGCGCATCAGCGTTTTGGATCCACAGCACGGCTCGCCGTTTGTACGGTTATACGCGCCCATAACGGCCTCGACATGCGCCTCCTTAACCAGCGCCTCGAACGCGGGCAAGTACGTCTCGTTCAAGTCCTTAAGGCTGACCTCGGCGTTAAACGAATGCCTGAGCGCTTCCGGCCCGGAGTGCGCGGCAAGGTGCTTGGCGCAGGCGGCGGCCTTCAAATACTTACCCTTACCCTGCACGCCTTTTACGAAGCCCACGCCGCTGCGCGCGGTCAGGTACGGGTCCTCGCCATACGTCTCATGTCCCCGCCCCCAGCGCGGGTCGCGGAATATATTTATATTAGGCGACCAGAAAGTCAGCCCCTTATAAATATCCCTATCCCCATGCCGCGACGCCGCGTTATACTTAGCGCGCCCTTCGGTGGATATAACGTCGCCGACGCGTTCCATACCGTCCTCGTCAAACATCGCGGCCAGCGCAATCGCCTGCGGAAACATGGTAGCCGTACCCGCGCGCGCCACGCCATGCAGCGCCTCGTTCCACCAGTTATACTCCGGCACGCCCAACCGCGGCACGGCAGGCGCATCATACCTGAGCTGAGAAGCCCTCTCCCAAACAGTCATCCGCGACACAAGATCATGCGCCCGCGCCTTAGGATCGAGCGTGGTATCCTTATATGCTTCCATACTATCACCCTTCCAGTTATTTTTTCTGGTAATATGATAGCATTATGCGGGGTGGGTGTCAATTGGTGGGGGGTTACGTGTTCTTTCTTTTCGGAAGAAAAGAAAGAACCAAAGAAAAGTCG
>USEE01000102.1 GCA_900553645.1 uncultured Eubacteriales bacterium | reverse complement strand
GCTCAGCAATCTCCGCATTGCTGCGCCCGTCGGCCATCAGCCTTAGCACATTCATCTCCGCCGCCGATAATGACGGATTGTCGGGCAATTGCTCCTTCATGTAGCGCGGATATAGCGTCGCCACATTCTGGGTGAGCTGTATCAAACGCGTAAGAAACGGCGTGCGCCCCCTGCGCCGCTTGACAAGTAAAAGCACGGTCAAAGCCCGCTCGCCTTCGTCCGCAATAATCCGCTCAATGCTGCAGCGCTCCGCGATTTCAATCGAAATAAGCGCATGACTCAGCGCCGATTCCTCGTCGCCGCGCGTCAGATCGCTTATCGCCCAAAGCATGTTCAATTCGCATATGTCCACACTGCGCCGCCCGGATTCAAATAAAGGCATCAAACGCGCCGCCAGCGATATAAACGCCAAATGCTTGCCCTGTATAAGGTATACCCGCAGCTTTATCATGTACCTGAATGTGTCCAGCATACAAAACTCGGCATACTCGTCGGGCGCACATTCCTGCATCCAGTGCGTGATGCGCGCATAGTCGCCGTCGTACATCGCCGCCCATGCGTCCAATGCGTCTATATTCGGCAGCCATCCCTCACACGCCCCGTCCCGGCGCGTCTGCGCGCGCAGCGATTCCATAAGCGGAATCGTGGACGGCGCTTGCCCGTTGATGACCAGTATGAATATCTGAAACGTAAGCGCCGGAAATAAAACGTCGATGTTGTGTCGGCTGTCCGTAAGCAGCGGAAGCGTGCTCACCAGCTTCACAAGCGCGTCGTAACACCGGTCATGCTGATAAAGTGCCTCTACCTCCGCAATCGCAAATACCTCGTCCGCATCCTCGCCCAGCACGTCGCGCAATACACACCGCGTTTCGTCCGCGTTTGCATACATGCGCGGCCATTGCTCGAAAAAGTCCCACCGCCCGTTAAGCACCGACGGCCGCCCCGCGGTTATGGTCAGACGCTCCAGCGGCAGCCAGCCCCGCTCGCGCATAAGCTTTATGTGCTGCAAAAACTCGTCCCAGCTTAAACCCGGCATAAGCAATTCAGCCTGCGCCAGGCAGCGGCTGTCCGGCGGCAAAAGACTTATCAGCTCCCGCGCACGCCCGGTCTGCGCCGCGCATACAAACAGCGTGGCACGCGCGGTAATAAGCCGTATGGACGCGCGCACAGTGCCCTCGTCCAGCCGATCGAATACATGCCGGTAATGCCATAGCTCTTGAAGTGAACTTACGCCATCCAGCACGCGCTCCAGTTCAGAAGCAAGCACGCTCGTTTCGCTTATGCCCTCAAGCCGTTTAAGCGTGTTGCGCGTGGTTTCCGAAGCGTAATCGCACCTGCCCATCCGCAGCCACCTCAGTTGTATGTTGTGGGAACATTATATCCTTAAAAACCGCCTTTGTAAATTACTCCGAAGGGTAATTTTGGGGTTAAGCGCCAATTTTTTTAGCCGCACATAAAAAGTATAAACTGAATAAGTTTGCACTTAACCATAGTGATGAGTTCAGACAGACATCACTGCGCTGCTTTATTTGAGTACAGTGAATGTTTAGTAAAAAATCTCAGTATCGTTTGACAACGCTTAAAAACAGGCATATAATCCTGATAACTGCATAGTCTGTATTGCGTAAGCTGCAATACGGAATGCTTTTGCGCCATGTACAACGCAAAAATCATTCGGCGGCATACCCGCCTTGCAATATGCAGGATGAATAACGGAGGCGATCGCAATGGAGAAATACAAAGTCGGCATAGTGGGCGCGACCGGTATGGTCGGCCAGCGCTTCATAACGCTTTTGAGCGAGCACCCGTGGTTTGAGATAACCTGTCTGGCGGCGTCGGGCCGCTCGGCGGGTCGAACTTATCGCGAGGCGGTGGGCACGCGCTGGGCGTTCGGCTGGGACATACCCGCAAACGTCGCGGACATGGTGGTCGAGGACGCCGCAGACGTAAACCGCGTGGCCGAAATGTGCGATTTCGTATTCTGCGCGGTCAATATGGATAAGGCCGAGTGCAAGGCGATGGAGGAAGCTTACGCGCGCGCCGAAACGCCGGTAGTGTCCAATAACTCCGCTAACCGCTGGACCCCCGACGTACCCATGCTGATACCCGAGATAAACTTTGCGCACGCCGCAGTGATCGAGCATCAGCGCGCGCGGCTGGGCACAAAGCGCGGCTTTGTGGCCGTCAAGCCCAACTGCTCGATTCAGGGCTATGTACCGCCGCTTACGCCCCTGCTCGATTTCGGCATAAAGCAGGTGTCGGTATGCACCTATCAGGCCATATCGGGCGCGGGCAAGACGTTCGATACCTGGCCCGAAATGCGCGACAACGTAATCCCGTACATCGGCGGCGAGGAGGAAAAGAGCGAACGCGAACCCCTGCGCATATGGGGCAAGGTAGAGGGCGGCGTAATCGTGCCCGCTGAAGCGCCAGTAATATCGGCGCAGTGCATCCGCGTGCCCGTGAGCGACGGCCACATGGCGGCGGTGTCGGTCAGCTTTGATAAGACCCCCGAGCGCGACGAGATACTTGAGCGCTGGGCCAACTGGACGACCGAGGCACAGCGGCTCAAACTGCCCAGCGCGCCCACGCCTTTCCTTAAATACTTTGAGGAAGACAATCGCCCGCAGACGCGCCTGGACCGCGACTTCGAACGCGGCATGGGCGTTACCATTGGCCGTCTGCGCAAGGATACCATATTCGATTATAAGTTTGTGGCGCTGGCGCACAATACGCTGCGCGGCGCGGCGGGCGGCGGCGTACTGAGCGCGGAATACCTGTGCAAGGCGGGCTACATTACGCGCAAGTAAACCGACCCTGACCCGATAACGGGGGAGGTCATGCCCATGAACGACCGGCTGTTTACCGGCTGCGGGGTCGCAATGGCGACTCCGTTTTGCGAAAGCGGAGTGAATGAGCATGAACTGAAGCGGCAGGTCGAGCGGCACATATCGGCGGGCACGCGCGCGATGATCGCGTGCGGTACAACCGGCGAGCCGTCCGCTATGACACCTGCCGAAAAGGAACGGATGATACGCGCGGCAATCGATGCGGCGGGCGGCCGCATACAGGTGATCGCGGGCACGGGCTGCAGCGATACGTCCCGCGCGGCGCGCGATACGCGGCTTGCGGGCGACTGGGGCGCGGACGCGGTGCTGGTTGTAACGCCTTACTATAATAAGTGTACCCAGCGCGGCCTGATCGAACATTACACGGCGATTGCGGACGCGGCGGACATTCCGATAATAGTATACAACGTGCCGTCGCGCACCGGGCTTAACATGCTGCCGGAGACGTTCGCGCGCCTGAGCGAACATGAAAATATATGCGGCATGAAGGAAGCCAGCGGCAATATCGCCCAGATAACCGAGCTTGCGCGGCTGTGCGGCGACAGAATCGCGCTGTACAGCGGCAACGACGATACCACATTGCCGGTGCTGGCGCTAGGCGGGCAGGGCGTGATCTCAGTCACGGCCAATATACTGCCTGAACAGGTAGAGCACATGGTCGAAATGTATATGGCGGGTGACGTTAAGGGCAGCCGCGAAATGCAATTCTACCTAAACGAAATGAACCATGCGCTGATGAGCGAGGTCAATCCGATACCCGTCAAGACCGCGATGCGGCTGATGGGCATGGACATGGGCGCGCTTAGACTCCCGCTGACCGAAATGCAGGGTGAAAGGCTGGAGGAGCTGAAAGCCGTGCTCCGCAAATATGCGCTTATCTGAATGATGTACGGCCTGCGTCCGATGCGTTTCGGGCGGCAGGCCGGTTTTTAATTCGCCGTTCGCTTTACCTTTCCGGCGCGCTGTGATAATATAATTGCAAACACATTTTCCCGTGCGAGGCAATATATGGAATATGCAATTCTTGCGCTCAGTCTGATAAGCGCCGCGCTGACCGTCGCGCTGTTTATTGCGCTGAGCAAATACCGGCGCGCACTGCGCATAATCGAGCGTATGCCAAAGTTCTTTCAGACGCTCAACCGCGCCACTGATGAGCAGACCGACGACATAATCGACGAGGTGCGTGCACTGCGCGGCGATATGGCGCAGCAGTCCCACCTGACCATACAAACGCTGGAGCAGCGCATAGGCTCCTTCGCCGAACAGCAGACGCGCCAGAACGAGCAGTCCGAAGCCCGCCTGCGCGAAACCCTCGCCGCCACCGAACAGCGGCAGGCACAGCTCGAACGCACCGTGGCCGCGTCGCTGGAGCGCATACGCAGCGACAACGAGCAGCGGCTTGAACAGATGCGCCAGACCGTGGACGAGCGCCTGACATCCACCTTATCCAAACGGCTGGACGCGTCGTTTGAACAGGTGGGCGCGCAGCTGAAGCAGGTATACACGGGCTTGGGCGAAATGCAGCGGCTTGCGGGCGATCTGGGCGACTTTAAGCGCGTGCTGACCAACGTGAAGGCGCGCGGTACGTGGGCCGAGGTGCAGCTGGGCGCGCTGCTGGAGCAGGTGCTTGCACCCAATCAGTATGAGAAGAACGCGTGCGTGGTGCCCGGCTCGCTGGAGCGCGTCGAATACGCGATCGTACTGCCCGGCGACGATAGCGGCCCGGTCAAGCTGCCAATCGACTCCAAGTTCCCGCAGGAGGACTACCTGCGCATTGTCGAGGCAGGGGAGCGCGCCGACGCGGCGCAGATGGAAGCCGCCACCAACGCACTCAAGCGCCGGTTGCTGTCCGAGGCACAGAAGATTTCCGACAAGTACATCCACCCGCCCGCCACGACCGACTTTGCGATAATGTTCCTGCCTACCGAGGGGCTGTACTCCGAGGCCATGCGCATGGACGGACTGGGCGAGACGCTGCAGACGCAGTACCGTGTGCTGGTCGCGGGGCCGAGCACGCTGTGCGCACTGCTCAGCAGTCTGCGCGTGGGCTTCCAGACGCTCGCAATTCAGCAGCGCTCCAGCGAGGTATGGCAATTGCTGGGCAAGGTGAAGAGCCAGTACGCCGACTTCACCGCGCTGCTCGAGCGCACGCGCGCAAAACTCAGCGAAGCGTCGGGCGCAATCGACCGCGCCGAGCAGCGTTCGCGTGCGATACAGAAGAGCCTGAGCAACGTCGAACGCATGGATACGCCCATGCCCAGCGGCAGGTTCGATGATGAGGAGTGATAACATGGATATAAGGCGCGCACAGCCGGGCGATTACGACGAGGCGCTCAGGCTGGTTAAGCAGGTGCATTACATGCACTACGAGCATTTGAGCTACCTGTATAACGATATAGAGCCGCTGCCGCGCGACAGGTTTTACGAAGACCTGAGTAACCCGGACATGATTACGCTGATGGCGTTCGACGGCGGCGTGGCCGTGGGCATATGCGAGGTCGAGTTTAAGCACACCGGCAATAACCCGGTAATGCGGCCGCGCAGGCTGGCGTACATAAACGACATCTGCGTGGATGAAAACGCGCGCGGACGCGGCATTGGCCGGGCGCTGTACGAACGGGCGCGGGCGGAATCGCAGGCGCGCGACTGTGATTCGATCGAGCTGATGGTGTGGGGCTTTAACGAAAATGCGCTGAAGTTCTACAAAGCGCTTGGCATGGACGTGCGCAGTTATGTGATGCAGGACAGGCTGAAGCTGGATGACTGACTATGCAATATGATTTTATGAGTCCGCAGTTTGCGGGCTTATTTTTTGTTCAGGCATAAGTGAAAGTTTTTTGCGGGGGAGCATAATATGCTGTTTGTTCACCTCATGCTATGATTTATCATTTTGAACAGTCAGAAAATCGCGAATGCCATTAATATATTCTGTGACAGATAAAGGGCGCACCGCGAACCGCCGCCCTGTATTGACCGAATTTTCAGGTCATTCAGCGCAAACAAAAAACGGAAGCCGTTCCGAAAGGAACGGCCCCGCATGAAAGCGTATCTGCTTT
>USEE01000101.1 GCA_900553645.1 uncultured Eubacteriales bacterium | reverse complement strand
AAGGCACGGCGCAGCCGCTTGTCCTTGACTCGGTGCGCTGGCTGTGCTACCTTCCTGCATTGCCTGTCCGCATCTTCCGTACCCAGCAAACAACGCGCCAACAAACGACGCCGCACCGTAACCCATCCCTTCCGCCGCCCCTGAAAGGAGCGGGGGAGGGGTTTTCGTCCCCAAACTGCGCAAGTGTTATCGGCATCCGCGCGCTAAGCCCATTCAGCGGGCAACGAAAATCCCTCAGTCGTTTCGCGCCAGCTCTCCTTTCCGGTGAGCCTTTTGGCAGCACACCGCACAACTTACGTAGTCCTGACCTCCGGCGCGCATATCACGCGCCCCGCCGTGAAGTCCGACGGCGCAAGCTCTGCGTTTATTTTAAGCAGTCTCGATACAGTCGTGCCGAACCTCTGCGCCAGCGTATTCAGCGTCTCACCCTGATCGATTACATGCGATCTCGTGCCGTCCGCGCATAGCCTTCTCGAACCCTCGGGCGGTATGCACAGCCTTTGCCCCGCCGGTATCGCGCTTACATCCACGTCCGGATTGGCTGCCTGCAATGCGTTATACGATACGTTATACCGCGTCAGCACCGTACCGTATCCCCAACCCAGCGGCATTATGATCGTCCTGCTTCCTTTAGGGCAGACCTTCTGCGTCGGCCGGATTGTGCAATCGGTACAGCCGGAATTACCGCCTGAACTGCTCGAATCATCGCCGGGATACACGGGCGGCAAATCGGGCGGCGCGATGGGCGCTGTCGGCCTGTCGTTCGGCACGCACAGCAATTGCCCCACCTGCAGCGCCGTCGGGTCTACATACGGGTTCAGCTCGCTCAGCGTATACACGGGTATGCCGTAATACGCCGCTATCGAGGAATATGTATCGCCGCGCCTGACCTCGTACAATTCGCCGGTCGAGCACGCGGCGCTGTTCATCGGCACACAGATTTCGTCGCCGAAGTTCAGGTGGTCAAAGTCCACGCCTCTATTAGCCGCGCGTATCGCCTCGGGCTTTACGCCGTACCGCGCCGCCACCGAGTCCAGCGTATCGGTCGTGCGCCAGGTATACCGCGTCTGGCCGCGCGGGCATATGCGCACTATTGTCACATGATTTCCGCCGCTCGTGCCGTCGCCGCTTGCGCCGCCCTCTTCCACCAGCACGTCGTCGGGCAGGGTAGTCACCTGATCGTCGTAATTGATAGTCTGATTTTCCAAATCGGCTCACCTCCTGATGCTTCATACTATTCATTTAAGGCGGTGCGCGTTACATTAACTCTATCGCCTTTGCTGTTAAATATGGAAGAAAACGGAGCATTATAGCCATAGTTAGCCTTAATATAACAATACAAACGCCATATGTGGCGGCATTGTCCGGTAAAGTGGTTGCACTCGGGCCGGAATTTGTGTATAATTAAATACCGTGGTGGTATATCCGCGCATTTTGGAATCAGGCCGCTTTTTCTTTTCATGCGGCTTACTATATAAGACCCAGTTAATCGCGCCCCCGCGCGCGGTGCAGGAGGTGAGCCGGCCAAGGCCGGATTACGATATGGCGATAGAGGATGTGCTGAAGATTTGGGGCGGCATACCGCTCAAGGGCAGTGTGACCGTCAGCGGCGGCAAAAACGCGGCGGTTGCGATAATACCGGCGGCGCTGCTGGCCGACGACGTATCGTATATTGAAAATCTGCCCGAAATAGACGACGTATACGTGCTCGAGGAGATGTTGATCGAATTGGGCGCGCAGGTGGAGTTCAAAAACGGCGTAATGCGCATCGACGCGCGCACGCTGTCGTCCTACCGCCCGCCGCTGGAGCTGGCGTGCCGTATGCGCGCGTCGTACTACCTGCTTGGCGTACTGCTCGGGCGGTTTGGCAAGGCGGAGGTTCCGATGCCGGGCGGCTGCGACATAGGCGCGCGCCCCATCGACCAGACGGTCAAGGGATTGACAATGCTGGGCGTTAATTACGAAAGCCGCGCGGGCGTGATGTACGTAAGCGGTCAGGAGCTGCACGGCGCGGACATATACCTTGATATGCCCAGCGTGGGCGCGACGATGAACACGATACTGACCGCTGTGCTGGCGCAGGGCGTGACCCAGATTCACAACGCCGCGCGCGAGCCGCACGTCGTCGATCTGGCCAACTTCCTCAACAGCATGGGCGCGTCCATCAAGGGCGCGGGCACCGACACAATACGCATACGCGGCGTGCGTTCGCTGCACGGCACGCACTATACCATAATCCCCGACCAGATTGAAACCGGCACGCTGATGCTGGCGGCGGCGGTGACGCACGGCGATGTGGAGATTCACGGCGTAATCCCCACCCACATGGAGGCGCTGACCGCCAAGATGCTGGAGATGGGCATATATGTGCATAGTCAGGAGGACGTAATCCACGTGCGCGCCACGGCGGGCCGTCCGAGAGGACTTACTATAAAGACGCAATACTATCCCGGCTTCCCGACCGATCTTCAGCAGCCGATGACGGCGCTGCTGTGCACGTCGGGCGGCTCGTCGGTCGTCAGCGAGACGATATACGAAAGCCGCTTCAAGTACGCCGAGGAGCTTTTGCGCATGGGCGCGAACATCCGCGTGATGGACAGAATCGCGATTATCGAGGGCGTTGACCGGCTGACCGGCTGCCGGGTACACGCGCCCGATCTGCGCGCGGGCGCGGCGCTGGTTGTGGCGGCGCTGGGCTGCGAGGGCGTGGCCGAGATAAGCGGCGTGCGCTTCATCGACCGCGGCTACGACCGCATGGAGGAAAAGCTGCGCTCGCTGGGCGCGCATATAGAGCGCGTGCGCATGGACGTGGGCTGAATACAGTAAGGCAATTGTGCCGCCGCATGGGGAAGCAGGCTTCTCCGTGCGGCGATTTTTTGCCTGGAGCAATCTTAATCAGACTGGAACAGGTTAAGGCATAATCCCGACGGTTTATGCCTTAACAGCGCCTTTAGCCCTGAACGCGCTCTGCTTAGTCTGAACTATTCAGAACTTACATTGCCTAAAAACGCTCCCTTATTGTAGCGCGCAAGCCTTAAAACCAACTTAAATGCCTTACATAAAAAACATCGCCGCTCCGAATGCGCTTTGCACCCGAAGCGGCGATAATTATTTGATTAAGTCACTTAGATACCCGCCAGCTCGTTGGGCGTGACCTTGCAATGGCGCGCGGTGTTCAGCTCCACCTCGCACTTGCGCGGCGCGGCCCAGCGGATCGCGTTCTTGATTACCTGCTGCACTTCCTTCTGGTAATATACCGGGAAGGTCTCATGGCCGCCCTGGAAGTAGAATATGCGGCCCGCGCCCCTGCGCCAGCAGCAGCCCGAGCGGAACACCTCGCCGCCCTGCACCCACGAAATGAATACCTGAAGGTCGGGCTGGGGTATGTCGAAGTATTCGCCGTAGGACTCGTCCATGGGTATCTCGAAATACTCGCCCAGACCCGCCACTATCGGATGGCCCGGCGCGACTACCCAGTAGCGCTGCAGCTCGTCATTCTCGCGCCAGCGCAGCGTCTCGGTGTGCGTGCCCATAAGCAGGCGGAAGGGCTTGCTGGCGTGCGCGGAGTGCAGCGCGATAAAGCCCATGCCGTCCAGCACGCGGTTCTTTACGCGCATCGCGACCTCGTCCAGCACCTTGTGGTGCGCCATGTGGCCCCACCAGACCAGCACGTCGGTGTTGTCCAGCACTTCCTGTGTAAGGCCGTTTTCGGGCTGATCCAGCGTGGCGGTGCGCACCTCTATGTCCTCCTCGGTGCCCAAAAAATCGGCGATTGCGCCATGTATGCCCTTGGGATAGACCTTGGCTACGCGCTCCTCGTTGCGCTCGTGCTCATATTCGTTCCATACGGTTACGCGAATCATGTTCATCCTCCTGACAAATCAATTTGCTATTTTGCGCGGGGATTGGCTGCGTTTATGTTTAGTCCGGATTCACAGGTATTATAGCACATCGGATTATCGCGCGCAATGCGCCGTGAAAAATCGGCGTGAGGAATTTTAATGGCCGCGTAAGCAAATTTACGACACAAAATAAAGTGCGCTATACTAGAGTGTGTCTCAAAAATTCCTTAATCCGCAATTTCGGCGTCTTTTGCGCCATTTCTGCGTCATCAATCCTCGACTTAGCGCTGCTAAGCCTTCGGATTTATTCCTTGAACTGACGAAAAATCCACTTGGGTCTGCGGATTGTTCCGCTTGAGACACACTCTAGAAGGCTGAGTATGTTCGGAAACGCAGGCGGCGCGTAAAAACTGCGGCAGGCGTATGTTCCAAGGCTTGTTCCGCACAGGCAGAAGCCAGCGTTTCGCGCCTGCCTTAAATAACCGCACAAAAACAGCCGCCGACAAAAAGTCAACGGCTGAGTAAATCTGATTAAGGGCTAATTCGCGCGCCTGTCATGTCTGCCGGGCTTGTCGGGCGAACGCTCGGGACTGCCCTCGCGCAGCTTGCGCGTGGGGATGTATACCTTCACGTCGTCCTCGGGCACGTCGGCGGGCGGGGGAGCGGACTTGCCGCGTCTGCTGTGCCTGCCGCGGCGCTTTGCGCCCGGCTTGCGCTGGGAGCGGCTCACCATAACCATTACAATCAGCACTATCACTATGCAGACCGATACCGCCAGCACAATCGTTATTATGTGGTTGAACACTGCGTTGTACGCGCGCATAACGCCCGGCGCTATCGTCGCGGCGGGGGTGGCAGTGGGCGCGGGCGTGGGCGCTTCGGTAGGCGTCGCCTCGCCCAACTGTATTGTTATCGGCCCGGCCAATGCCTCGCGCTTTGCGCCGTCATGCTGTGTCATCGAGGCCGAGAAGGTGAACATCTCATATCCAGTCACGGTATAGCTGGCCGTGATGGGCATTGTCTCGCCCGCGCGCAGCTGGTTTATGTGCGCAATGAAGCCGCGCGTGCGTTCGGACAATTCTATGCCGTATATGTCGCTCGCGCCGCTGTTGCACAGCACCAGCGTGAAGTTGACCGACTCGCCCTCGGCGACGGTCGTGCGGTCGGCCTGGGCGCTTAGCGTAAGACTGCCCTCGTCCGCCTGATTAACTACGTCTATCGTCAGCGAATTGGATACCGCGGTAACGTCGCTGCCGGTAGTGTCGTTCGCGGTTATGGTAAACTTGAACGTGGTCTTGGACGATATGCGCACCGCCTTGGCGTACACGGTGTCCTTGCCCGCGCGCAGATCGTCGATAAAGCCCAGATCGCCCAGCACCTGATCGCTCAATTGCACCTTGCGGTAACCCACGTTGCCGTTGTTAATCAGCTTGCACCTGAGCATAACCGTGTCGCCCGGATTGACCAGCGTCGCGTCGGCCTCCAACACGACCTCCAGACTGGGCTGCGCGATCTTTATCGACGACGCGGCCAGCTCCTTTTCCACAATGTCCTGACTGCCGCTGTACGAATACGTGACGCGCGGCTTGCTGCTAAGGGCGCTTTCGCCCACGGTCACGCGCTTGGTAAACGTCTTTTTTTCGTCGATAGCCAGTTCGCTCAGCGTCCCGACTTCGCCGATCAGCTCATCGCTCACGTCCACGCTGATGAGCGGCACATTGCCGGTGTTTTTGACCGTGTAGGTCAGCGTGATGCTCTGGCCCGGCTGGGCGTAGGTCATCGACTGCGACCGGCTGAACTCGATCATGGGGCGCGCGCTGTCGCGGGTTATCGCGGCGGAGTATTCCTTTATGATATGCTGCTCGTAGCGCTTGTCGCCCTTGGCGAGCACATAGCTTACCTTGCATACCGCCTTGCCCTTGTCCAGCATGTCGCTGGTTATGCCGATATTGCCGCGCCATGTGTACTTGCCGCTCAGGTCGAGGTCGCGCGGCCCCCATAGTATCGTGCCGTCCGCGTCCATAAGCGTTACATCGCCGATTACGTCGTCGCCGTCGTTGATAAGCGTTATCGACGCGGGGCAGTTG
>USEE01000100.1 GCA_900553645.1 uncultured Eubacteriales bacterium | reverse complement strand
AAAAGAGCCGCGGACATTCATCCGCGGCTCGTTTACTGCCTTACGATATTTACTTATCCCCTGTTCTTGCCCATGAAGAACAGCGCCATAGTGCCGGGGCCGGAGTGCGAACCGATTATCATGCCTATATAGTTGATAAGCGTTACGTCCGCGCCGGTCTGCTCCTTAATCATTTCGGCCAGCTGCTTTGCCTCGGCCTCGCAGTCGCCGTGGCCGATGTAGATGGGCGTATTCTTGGGGTCGGGGCACTGCTCCACGAACTTATCGACCAGCGCCTTTATCGAGCGTTTGCGGCCGCGCTCCTTGCTCATCGCTATCAGGTGGCCCTCATCGTCCACGTGCAGCACCGGCTTTATGGACAGCATCGTACCCAGTGCCGCCGTCGCCGCGGATATGCGGCCGCCGCGCTTGAGGAACTTCAGATCGTCCACGGTGAACCACGCGTTGGCATGGGGAATCAAGTCGCTCTGCACCCACTTGGCCAGCGCTTCAACGTCGTCGCCGGTCTTTTCAAGACGTTCGGCGGTCATTATCGCGATCATGCCCTCCATCAGGCAGGGCGCGAGCGTGTCTACCACGACCAGCTTGCGCTCCGGGAACTCGTCGCGCAGGTCGTTGGCGGCCAGCATACCATTGGAGCAGGTGCCGCTCAGACCCGACGAGAACGCCAGGTACAGCACGTCGTCGCCCTTCTCCAGATGCTTCTTAAAATATCCGTACAGATACGCGGAGTTGAGCTGAGACGTGGTAGCCACGTCGCCCGCGCGCAGTCGTTCATAATTTGCGTGTTCGTCGGTCTCGCCGGCGATTTCCAGATGCTCCTCGGTGCCAAACTGGAAAACCATCGGTATTACTTCCAGACAGGCGTGTGCGTCGATATATTCACGCGGCAGATCGCATGTGGATTCGGTTACTATTATTGTAGCCATATGGCGGTCTCCTTTCATACCGGGCCGGTTGACCCAATACGATAAGTATAGCATAGCCTTTACTGCATTTCAAGTTGCGCGCCGCGTCAATTTCAGCGCATTTTGTAATGGCGGCATGACAATTTTGTTCGCTTGTATAACATGGAACTTATGCGCCCGATTCGGCAGCGATGCGCTCTATTTCGGACGCGATTTTATCCAGTTCGCACGTTAAGGCAGGCACGCTGTCCGCGCGCTCGTCGTCAGGCAGAGCGACGTATTTTCGCATAGCCTGCGCCGCCCTAAGTGCCGCGTGCTTCAGCGCGTCCGCACGCCCGGCGGTTTCGATTACCTCCATCAGCGTGCACAGCATGTTCTCGGTACGCGCGTCGCGCCCGGCGGCCCAGTGCAGTTTCTCATCCGATACCCGGGGCGCGCGGGCTTTGCCGGTGGGTTCGGGCGGGTTTAGCCCGCGCTCGCGCAGCCGGGCCATCACGCGCGCGATGACGTCGGGGCGGGATTTGAGCATCGCGCGGTACTTGTTCTGAAGCCGGAGCATAAGCCGCTGGTCGCCGCCCGACAGCCGCATCACGCACGCGCGCACGCTCTGGCCGGCAGCGCGCGCGGTCAGTATCGCCTCGGCCAGGTTTTCGGCCTCTTCGTCGCCGAAGGGCGTGAAGCGTTCGCGGCGCGCGCCCTCCTCCATGCGGCTGCACGCGTAGTAGTAGTTGCGTATGCTGTTGGGCTTGCGACCGGTTTTGAACGCGGCCGCGTCGAACACCTCTCGCAATGGCCGACCGGCGGCGCGCGCCCTGTGCGCTGCGTCCATCAGCGCGCGCGTCTCCTCATCGCTCCAACCGCTGCGCCCCACTCTTGCCTGCATATATCCTTCACCTCGCATATATTTCTGGTATAAGTATTGCTTTTTGAGGCGGGATATATACCATATTATTCACTGCGCGTCAAAATTTTTCGCCGTGCATATTTCGATAAAGCGCTTGGCGCAGGATGTGAGGTATTTGTGCTTGTGCCGCGCGATGACGTATGTGCGCTCCATTCGCACGCCCTCGATATGGCATTCGCGCACGCGCCCCGCGTCTATATCGCCCCGAACCAGCGCGTCGGGCAGCACCGCCACGCCCAGCCCCGCGGCCACCGCGCGCACCAGCGCCTGCGTGCTCACGCTCTCCCACGCGGGTTCGACACTCAGGCCGTGCTCCTGAAGCAGCCGGTCGAACGCGGCGCGCCCGGCGCTGCCCGGCTCGCGCAAGAGCAGCGGATATTCGAGTACCTGCCTCAGCGAAACGTTCTCCGGGATACTGCTATCCACGGGCGCGATCAGCGTAAGCCTGTCGCCGCCGAAGGGCTGGGCAACCATCTCGCCCGGCAATGGCCCGCCCTCTATTAGGGCTAAGTCCACCTCGTCGGCCATGATTGCGCGTATCAGCGCCGACGCGCCCGCGACGCGCGCCCTTAGCTTAACGTCGGGGTTCTCCACCTGAAACCGGCGGGCGATGCGCGGCAGTTCGTAATTGCCTATCGCGATTGTCGCGCCCACGCGCAGCACGCCCGCCGTGTCCCAGCCCCGCAGCCGCCGCTCCATCACGGCGAATGTATCGTCGATATGCACGGCGTATCCGTAAAGCTCTTTGGCGCACTCGGTCGCAGCGAGGTGCCGCCCCAGCCGTTCGAACAGCCTTACGCCGTAATAATTCTCCATCTCCTGAATCGCGCGGGTCACTGCGGGCTGGGCCATGTGCAGCTCCTCGGCAGCGCGCGTCATGTTCATCGCGCGGTAGACCGCTATAAATATCCTTATGTGGCGAATGGTCATGGGACGGCCTCCTCTGCCTGCCTTATCATATCAATTTAGTTATCATTTCAATCAGATAATAGCATTTTACATATTACTCCGCAAGCGATATTATGGTAAGGAAGGGGGAATTTTCGGATGGAGAAGCGCAAGACCGGGGAGCGCAATGTGCTGTGGACGCTGTTTACGTCGATGCTGTACATAAGCGCGTTTACGTTCGGCGGCGGATTTGTAATCGTCACGTTCATGAAGAAGAAGTTTGTGGACGAGCTGCACTGGATAAGCGAGGATGAAATGCTGGACATGACCGCCCTGTCGCAGAGCGCGCCGGGTGCGATTGCCGTAAACGCCGCGATATTGGTTGGGCGGCGCGTGGCGGGCTTTACGGGCATGATTGTGTCCGTGCTGGGCACGATCATACCGCCGATTACGATACTGGCGGTAATATCGCTGTTTTACAAGGCGTTTGCGACAAATCCGTGGGTTGCGGCGGTGCTGGGCGGTATGCAGGCGGGCGTTGCGGCGGTAATATGCGACGTGGTATGGAATCTGGGCGCCAAGGTCGTAAAGGAAAAGAGCGCGATGTCGATTGCGATAATGGCGGGCGCGTTTATCGCGACGGCATTTTTCAAGGTGAACGTGATCGTAATCATACTGTGCGCGGCGGCGCTGGGCGTAATACGGCTGCTCGTTGAGCGCGGAAAGGCGGGCGGCAAATGAGCATATATATCGAGCTGTTTTTAAGCTTTTTACAGGTAGGCATATTCAGCATCGGCGGCGGCTACGCGGCGATGCCGCTTATCCAGTCGCAGGCGGTGGACACATACGGCTGGCTGACCCTGCGCGAGTTCACCGACCTTATCACGATTGCGGAAATGACGCCCGGCCCGATCGCGGTCAACTCGGCCACGTTCGTGGGCATACGCATGGCGGGGCTTTCGGGCGCGCTGATTGCGACGCTGGGGTGCATACTGCCATCGCTTGTGATAGTATCGATAATGTCATGGGCGTACACCAAGTACAGCGCGTCGGGCGGTATGCAGGCGGTGCTGAAATGCCTGCGCCCCACGGTGGTGGCGCTTATCGCGGGCGCGGCGCTGACGATACTGAAATTGGTCGTGTTCGGCGACAGCGGGTTCAGCCTTGAGGCCATCCACTGGGGCGGGCTTATACTGTTTGCGGCGGCGTTTATCGTACTGCGGCTTAAAAAGCCCAATCCGATACTGATCATGGTTATCTGCGGCGCGATTGGCGCGGGGATGTATGCTTTGGGGATAAGCTGATTAAGGCGGACTTCGGCGCGGGGCAAACGCTCCCGCGCCGTTTTGCGTTACCCGGCGACGCTGCACCCGGCCGCCTCCAATGCATTAAGAGCGCTATCCATATTTCCCGCCTTAATCAGCAGGTAATCGGTATCATATGTGGACACCGCGCACACGGGTATGCCCGCCCCGGCCAGTGCGCCGGTCATGCGCGCGAGTATGCCTACAAGAGAAAAATCGAGCTGTCCCGCGACGCGGAGCATCTGATAATCGTTTTCGCGCGCGTACGGGTTTAGTTTATCGGCTTCACTGCTCAGGCAGACCAGTGATATTTCGTCGTCGGTGCGCGTCAGGGCAAAAAATCCGTCGATTGCGCGCACGTCCGGCAGGGAATCCAGCTTGAGTATAGAATATTCTCCTTTGAGCTTATGAAGATTCAATTGCATCTAAATCACCTTTCCGTATTTAAGGAGCAATACAATGAAGAAGTTACTTGCGCTATGTTTAGCGCTGTTGCTTATGCCTGTACAATATGCGTTTGCGGACAGTTGGGACGAAGGGTTAAGCGCCGCGAAGCCGTTCAGCTATGTTGACGAATGCGACCTTACCCAGCGCGTGGGCTACATGATGACCATGCCGGAGAACTCCACGTCCACGCCGTGCGGCATCGACGCGCTGACCATATACCTGCCGCGCAAGGATTTAGCCGCGATGCGCGGCGTACTGACCGTAACGGATGCAAGCGGCGCCATCTATGCCGAGAGCGATCTTGGCAATGCCGAAATCACGCCCATGAGCCGCAGTGACCTGAATTTTTACGGCTGGGGCGGCGGGGTTCAGGTATTCATTCGTTTAAGCCGCGCGCTTGCGGGCGGGGCTGTATACTCGGTCAGCATACCCGAGGGGGCGTTTGACTTAACCGACCTTACCGTACCCAGCGCGGCATTGGACGGCGTGAAGCAGTGGACTTTTGGCACGCTGGCCTACGGGATCAGTGCGCGCGAGGACAGTTTTGAGGGCGCGGCGCGGCCGGGCGACAGCGTTACCGCGCAAATTATACTGGGCGGCGAGGCAGCACGTGCCCAGCTCATCATCGATTCGCCTTTAACTGCGCGCAGTGATTCGGGCGAGTTTACCGAAAACGGCGCGTTCACCGTGCATTTTACCGATGCGGGCGAGGCGGCGTACACGGTCGAGTTTTACGATGCTGCGGGGGCATTGATCGGTGCGGTATCGGACAGCATTATTATTGAATAAATGCAAGGGGCGCTATGCGAGCCAATCGGCTCATGCAAGCGCCCCAAATTTATGCCATTTAGTTATTCGCGTCAAAGCGCATATACTCCTCGCCGCCGGTGAGCGACTTCCACACGAACACGCCATCCTCCAGCGTGGCATAGGAATGCGGCGAGTTTTCCTTAGGCAGTGAAGTCGAGCCGGGGTTAAGATAGGTATACCCATCGTGTTCAGCAATCTTAGGCACATGGGTATGCCCGCCGAGCAGAATATCGCCCGCGCACATAGGCATAGGATTATCCTCGCCATGCACATGCCCATGCGACATATACACCAGTCTCTTCCCAACGGGCATCACGGCATACTCCGCCATAATAGGGAACTTCAGCACCATCTGATCAACATCGGCATCGCAATTCCCGCGCACGCACAAAATCTTCTGCGCAAGCGGATTCAGCATCTCAATAACCTTCTTAGGCGCGTACTCCTCCGGCAAATCATTCCGAGGCCCATGGTACAACACATCCCCCAGCAAAATCAGCCTATCCGCTCCTTCTCTCTCAAACGCCTTCAACATCTCCCTACACCAACAAGCCGACCCATGTATATCCGACGCTATCATATATTTCATGTTCTTTCGCTCCTTTTTTAGTTTTTGGGGTTACGGTTCTTTCTTTTCGGAAGAAAAGAAAGAACCAAAGAAAAGTCTATTTTGTCTGTCGCCCGCTAGACTATCTTAGTTCAAACGTTTTTGGGAGGGCTATATACGGGAAGTTACATTACTT
>USEE01000099.1 GCA_900553645.1 uncultured Eubacteriales bacterium | reverse complement strand
GGGGAGAATTCGTTTAGGAATTGGCGGCACGCGCCGCACGGCCACGGCATGGAGGCGTTGGAGACTATGGCTATTTTTTCGAAGGTTAGGGCGCCGCTGGCTACTGCGGTGGTGGCCGCGTTGCGCTCCGCGCAGATCGTTAGACCGTAGGAGGCGTTTTCTACGTTGCAGCCCGTGAATATGCGGCCGTCCGTTGATAGGATGCACGCGCCCACGCCGTAGTGCGAGTAGGGGATGTAGGCGTGCTTTAGAGCTTCTCTTGCATGTTGAATCAGTTCTTCGTCCGTGTACGCCATGACGATTTTCCTCCTTATTCCCGCTTTAAGTCAACCAAAGCCAGCGCCGCTTCCTCTCGCGCGCGCATTATGGCCTTGTCGCTGTCAACCATGTGATCGTAACCCATCAGGTGAAAGAGCGAGTGCGCGGTTAAATACCCGATCTCCCGCTCCGCGCTGTGCCCAAACTCTAGCGCCTGCGCGCGCGCGTGCTCCAGCGAAATTACTATGTCGCCTAAATATAATCCGCCCGCATCCGGGTCGTATTCCCGCCTCAGCAGTCGTATGTTGTCGCGCGCCGTCGTGCCCGCCGGGTATTGTATGCTCGGAAAGCTCAGTACGTCCGTTGCACGGTCAACGCCCCGCTGCTCGCGGTTGATCTCGTGTATCGTCGCATCGTCGGTTATCAGCATGTTCGCCGCACAGTTCTCGGGCACGCCCTCTACCTTCAGACACGCCGCCATTACGCGGTTAAGCAAGTCCTCAAGTCCAATAGGCATTTCGCCAATCTCGCAATCGATGTTCAGTCTCACTTTATCGCCTCCCCAATGTCCTCGCCTGAGGACGTGGCGGGCGGCGCGCCCGCAATCGGTCCCGCCGACGGCGCAGGTATGTCCACCGGCCCGCGGTTGGGTATGTCTATCTTGGGATAGGCTATGCGCTGATGGAATACGCCCGAAAGCACCTGCTCAAATACGCGGCAGATTGTATCCACCTGCCTGAACGTAAGCGTGCATTCGTCCAGCTGCCGGTCGTCCGTCTTGCCCTTGACCAGCGAGCGGATAAGCTCGTCTATGCGCTCGGGCGTGGGGTTGGGCAGTGCGCGCGCGGCCGCCTCCACCGTGTCGGCCAGCATAACTATCGCCGCCTCGCACGTCTGCGGCTTGGGGCCGTCGTAGCGGAAGTCGGCAATGTCCACCGGCTCCTCGGGCGACGCTTTCATCGCTTTGTTGTAAAAGTACACGACCGGCGTGTCGCCGTGGTGCTGGGCGATTATGTCCAACACCTGCTGCGGCATACGGTACTTCTGCGCCATCATCACGCCGTCGCGCGGGTGCGCCGTCAGTATCGCTGTGCTTATGCGCGGGTCGGTGCGGTCGTGCGGGTTGTCGCCCATCTGGTTTTCCTTGAAGTACAGCGGGCGCTTGAGCTTGCCTACATCGTGATAATATGCGCCCACGCGCGCCAGCAGCCCGTTCGCGCCGATTGCGTCTGCCGCCGCCTCCGCAAGGTTGGCCACGATTATCGAGTGATGGTAAGTGCCGGGCGCTTCCAGAAGCAGCCGGCGCAGAAGCGGCTGCTGCGGGTTGGACAGTTCCATAAGCTTGGAGGGAGTCATAAGCTTGAACGCCGCCTCAAGTACCGGCTGGAATCCCAGACACAGTATAGCCGTCAGCGCGCCGCCCGCCAGCGCCCATGTCGCGCGGCTGGCCACGCCCGTAACGTCGGTGTTGTTGATAAAGCCGGTCGCCAGCATCGAGATCATCGACGCAACGCCCGACGCAACGCCCGCGCTGATTACGCCCAGGCGGTTGGTACGCCAGCGCGACATGTATATGCACAGAGTGCCGCTGATGAACGTGGATACGATCACGTTTATCATCATATAACTGGACAGATCGTTCTGAGTGCCCGCCGATATAAGTCCCAGCAGTATCGCCATGACCGTGTTGACCGTCATCGCCAGCCGGGGTTTCAGCAAAAGCGTCATCATAAGCGCGCACAGCCCCAGCGGCATCATGTTAACGTTGATCTCGCGCACAACCAGCGACGCCGTCAGCGATACCACCATGATTATGCACATAAGCAAAAGGCTCTTGAAATCGCGCAGCATCGCGCTTTCAAAGCAGTATATGTACATCACAATTACGCACAGCAGCACCGCCAGCAGTATCGCTATGCCCAGATACATCATCATGTCGATTGAGTCGTCCGCCAAAAGCCCCAGATTTTGCAGCATACTTATCTGCGGCAGGGTTACGGCTTCGCCCGCGACTACGATGTTCTGGCCTTTTTTGAATACCACGGGCTCCACCGCCTCGCGCGCGGCCTGCCGGTTGGCGGCGGTGGTCGCCTCGTCGATTATCTGGCTGGGGTCGAGATACGGCTCGGCCGCATTGCGCGCGATGGAGGCCTCGGTCGCGTCAAAGTCGTACATGCGCGTGAGCGTGTCCTCGAGCGAATTGAGCGTGGTCGTCTCGCTGCCCTGCTGTATGCCGGTGGCGTACGATACGCGCAGCGCGCGCGCCGTGCTTACGCGCAGGTCGTTTAGCCTGTCCGCGTCCATAAGCTGAAGCGTGCGCAATTGGGTATCGCTCAATTCGACCGGACTCAGCGCCCGGCGCGCGTCGCCCAGCAATTGCGCGTCGCTCAGCGTTTCGGTTATCTGCGCGTCCGAGGGCGTCTTGCCGTCGCCCAGCGACGCGGTAAGCAGCGCAATCGCGTTCGCGGCCGATACGCGCACCTCGTCCAGCCGGTCGAACGCGTTGTCGATTTTCTCCAGCGAGCGCGCGGCGGCCTCGTTGTCGTTGGCGTAGCTGACCGTGGCGTTCTGCTCGGCCAGCCGTATCATCTTGTTGGTGGTGATTTCGTCCACAACGTCCTTGGTGGCGGTTATCGTGCGCGGCGCAATGTCGCCCGCGCTCAGATTCAGCCGCTCGGGCGTGACGGCGATTATCATAATCACCATCATCGCGCACAGCGTGCCCGCCATCAGCGCAAGCAGCCGCATCGCGTCGCGCCGGGGCAGCTTTTCGCGCGCGGCGAACAGTGGAGCCGCCGCCGCGCCGGACTTTACTTTGCGTGCCATGTATGGCTCACCTCCGCTTGTCGAACTTTTCATAGGCCTTGACTATGGCCTGGACAAGCTCGTGACGTACCACGTCGCGATGGGTAAGGTAGGTTATGCCGATGCCCTCGACGCTCTTCAAAACCTCGAGCGCCTCGACAAGGCCGCTCTTGCGCCCGGCGGGCAGGTCGATCTGGGTTATGTCGCCGGTTATGATTACGCGCGAGCCCATGCCCATGCGGGTCAAAAACATCTTCATCTGCTCGCCGGTGGTGTTCTGCGCCTCGTCCAGTATTATGAACGCGTCGTTGAGCGTGCGCCCGCGCATGTATGCCAGCGGCGCGACCTCGATAACGCCGCGCTCCACCAGCCGCGCGTAAGCCTCCACGCCCATCATGTCGTGCAGCGCGTCGTACAGCGGCCTCAGGTACGGGTCGACCTTCTGCGCCAGATCGCCCGGCAAAAAGCCCAGCTTTTCGCCCGCCTCAACCGCGGGACGGGTCAGGATTATGCGCTCGACCTCCTTGTTCTTCAGCGCGACAAACGCCATCGCTATCGCAAGGTAGGTCTTGCCGGTGCCCGCCGGGCCGACCGCGAATGTCATGAGGTTATCCTTGACCGACTTTACATACTGGCGCTGGCCCAGTGTCTTGCACTTGACCTGCTTGCCGCGGTACGTGATGGCGATCACGTCCTGCATGATTTCCTCGATGCGGTCGATATTGCCCTCGCGCGCCAATGATATGGCGTAGCGTATGCGGCTTCTGTCGATCGGCTCGCCGCGCGTCAGCATTCCGAGCAGCTTCTGCACCACGCTCACGGCGGTGTCGACGGCCTGCTCGTCGCCGCTCACGGTCAGCTCGGTGCCGCGCGCGAATATGTTCACGCCCAGCTCCTGCTTGAGTATATCCACGTTTTCGTCGAGATTGCCGAACAGCGAAACAAACTGCTCCATCGACTCAATCTCAATCTGCCTTTGGCATTCGGACACTTGTTTAACTGCCTCCTCCAAAAAGGTTCGGTAGGGCTGCGCAGTTGGGGCACAGGCGCGTTAAGACGGTAAGCCTTTAGGCTGAAATCGCCTTGGCCGGAGAAGCGCCGTATACCTTAAAAAACACACGGCCGATTCAGCCCGCCTCACCCGAAAAAATCCCTGCGCAGAGTTACCCGCCGCACTGTATGGTTTCTTCCGCTTCTATAACATACCGTGCTTCAATGGTATCACCCTCTATGATACTATACTCTGTCCATTTGTCAATGACAAACGCGTTATCGGGGCATTTCTTTACCGCGTTTTGGCGCGCATTCTCGCCCGTAAGCGTCTTTGCTTCGGCTATATCGCGCTGTATGTTTGTTTCGGTCACTTCATACGTGCGCACGCTTTCCACGCACAGCGGCAGAAAAAGCCCGCCGATCATCTGCCGCGTGATTTCGCGGTCGCACAGCGCAAATTCCTCACCCTTGCTTATCTCAAATTCATAGTCCCACAGCCGCATCACGCGCCTGACGCTCTCCCGGCCCGTGCGCTTTAATTCGATGTCGCTCAGGTTGATTTCGGCGCGCCCCTCGTACCACACGCGCCCAGTGACCACGCCAATCGCGCGCACGGGCACGCTGCTATCGTCATTCGACACACGCTCCTCGCCCGCGATCAGCAGATCGCCCGCGCGCACCGTGTCGCCGCGCTTGACTGCCGCCCGCCCGGAAAGCACCTGCACCCGCTCGACAACCGCGTCGCAGCGCGCGTACAGCCCGCCCGCCGGGGTAAGGCTGAGCACGTCCGGCGCGGGCGAAACCTGCTGCGCCGTGAGCGTAAATACCACGCCGCGCACGCGCGCCTGACAGAACTTAACGCCCTCCACGCCGGAGGTTATCGCGCTTTCGATGGACTTCAGGTCGAGCGTCGATTTCATAGCGCCCGGCTTTGCGCCTAACTCGCCTAAGGCATATTCGACCTGCGCGCGCAGTTCAGCCGTGGGCGCGTCCACCTCGACCCGCCACACCCGCGCGCCGATAAGACCGATTATCAGCACGCACACCGCCGCGCTGACTGGCAGCGCCATGCGCCTTTTCAAAAACGCCAGCGCCCCGTCCGCGCCCAGCGGCGTAAGGCTTTCGACAGTCACGTCCAACGCGCCGCACGCCGCGCGCAATGCCTTTACATCTCGCCGCCTTATGCAAAAGTCAAGCGCGCGCAGACTGCCGCGCCGCATGTCGTATATGCGCACGCCGCGCCGGTTAAGCTCCGCGATAAGCCGCTCCAGCCGCCGCCCGCGCACCTGCGCCCGCACGCCGAAAAGCCGCCTATTCATGCGCGCCACCCCGGCTTTCCCACTCGACGCGCGCGATATGCCCGCGTATCACAATCGAGCGCGCCTCGCACGCGTCTATAATCAGCCCTTCACCCGATACGGTCAGCGCCATGCGCCGCGCCGCCACGCGCACATGCGCGTCGTCGAATTCTATTATGCCGGAATGATTTTCTATAAATACGCGCGCGTTTGCAAACGCGGTCAGGCGCACGTCGCCCGGCTGCGCGCCGGCACTTAGCTCCAGCGGGCGCGGGGCAGGGCGACGGGGTCGGGCGCGGGACTTCTTCATGGCAATCGCCTCCGCAGCCATAGTATGCGGCAGAGGCATAAATGATTACGGAATGCGCTTAGTCGGGCGAAGAGCGTATCCGCACCCCCAAAACGCGGCGGAGTATCGCCGAAAGTAAGGTTTCAGCGCCCAAAGATGCGCAAGTCTCAAAAAAAGTTCAAAAAAGTCCGAAAAAGGTATTGACAACGCGCGCCGACTATGGTAATATATATCTCGTCGCCCGGATGAACGGTCCCGGACGCCGGACGGAAGCAAAACACCGAACGGAACGGCGGGGTGTAGCGCAGTCTGGTAGCGCACGTGCTTTGGGAGCATGGGGCCGCAGGTTCGAATCCTGTCACCCC
>USEE01000098.1 GCA_900553645.1 uncultured Eubacteriales bacterium | reverse complement strand
GGGCAGCGTCTGCGTCGCCTCATAGCGCGCGTATTTCATTGGGGCAAACAGTACCTTGGATGCCATGTTTTATCACTTTCTTTCGGATATGGTATTATATGCTTAAACTTCCCGCGCCGGGGATCGCGGCGCGGGAAATCAGCTTTTGATTACGACTCACTGCTGAAAGTAATCGTCGTTATGCTTTACGCGGTGGTAGCGCTTGTGCTCGCTGTCGTCGCGCAAAAGCTGCTTAAACGACTCCATATAATCCAGCAGCGGGTTTTTCAGCTTGTATATCGGCGTGGGGTAGTCCAGCTTTTTAAGCCGCGCGCACAGTATGTCCACGATGTCCTTCGCCGCGTCCAGATTGCGGTATTTCAACTGGCCGTCGCGCAGCTCGCGCCAGCGCTGGCCGTCGTTTGCTATCAGCGAATTTACCACGTCGGGCAGCTGCCGGGGCGATTGACATATCACGCCAAGATGGTGCCGCGCCATTACCTGCGGGTTGTGCTCCTCCTGACCGGGCAGCGCGCCTACGCAGATTATGGGTATGTTGCACACGACCGCCTCCATGAGCGAGTTGGGCGAGCCGCGCGCGATTATCATATCGCACTCCAGCATATGCGTTTCGACGTCCTTTACAAAGCCCAGCACCTTCACCCGGTCGCCGTAGCGCTCCTTTAGCGTCTGCGTGAGCATGGCGCGCAGCTTTTCGTTGCGGCCGCATATCACGCGCACTTCGCAATTGAATTTGTCCAGCAGCTCGCGCGCGTACTTTTTAAGGCTGCCCGAGCCCTCGCCGCCGCTCATTATAAGGAAGCGCAGCGGGCGATCGGTGGGCAGGTCGCCGCGCGTAAAGCGGCGCGCCGCATCGGTGAACTGCCTGCGCGACGGGAAGCCGCACATTATCATGCGCTTGGGGTCGCAGCCGCGTATGCGGCATACGCGCATCGCTTCCTCTGTGGGGCAGAGCGTCAGATCGGAGCGCGGCTCGCACCACGTCGCGTGCAGATCGACCATGTCCGCAATCAGCGTCACATGCGGTATGTTCAGGTGGTAGTCCTCCAGTATGTTTATCACGCTGCCCGCGAACAGCGAGTGCACCGTGACGATCATGTCCGGATGCTCCTCGGCGATAAGCTTCATGAAGTTGTCGTGTATGGCCAGCGCGGTAAGCTCGTTTGTATGCTTAGGGCTCTGCTGGCTCAGCTCATATGTGACCTTCCACAGGTCTTTGGAATAGCGCGTCATAGGGCCGTACAGGCCCGACGCTTTCTGCGCCGCCTGACTTATAAGCCGGAAGCCCTGCACGACCTTGACCTCGACGTCGGGGTAGTTTGTAAACTGCTCCAGCAGTGACGTCGTTATCGACGTGTGGCCATGACCGGTATTATTGGACGATATTATTATTATCTTTCTCAAACGATCACCCTTTTCTGCTGCGCGCCGGAGCGGCGCATTGCGTATATTCCGCAATCGGTATGACAATGTGGGCCGGGTATTTCCAGCGCCCTGTATAAATCATTCGCCTTACAATCCATTATACCGCACATTGCAGAATTTGCATAGACACATTAATCCCAATCTGTTATAATTGCGATGTGCAGAGAATTGGAAATTGATTAATATGCATATGAAAGCGGTGCATTAAACGAATGATTACCGGTTTCGCTCCGATATGGTCGCCCGAATGCCGCGTGCTGATACTCGGCTCAATGCCGTCGGTAAAGTCGCTGGAGGACGGCCAGTATTACGCCCACCCGCGCAATGCGTTCTGGCCGATAATGTGCGAATCGCTGTGCGGCGAATATATAGCCGATTATGAGGCGCGCGGCCGTATGCTGCTGGCGCACGGCATAGCGCTGTGGGACGTGTGCCATTGCTGCGAGCGCGAGACAAGCAGCGATTCAATGATACGCAACGAGGTGGCGAACGACATACCATCGCTTGCTAAGAGCATGCAGTTGGAAAAGGTACTGCTTAACGGCGGCACGGCGGCGGCGCTGTACAGGCGGCATATAAAGGGCCTTGACATACCAACATTGCGCCTGCCCTCGACCAGCCCTGCCTATACCATTAAATATGATGAGAAGAAGTCCGCGTGGCGCGCGGCGCTGGCGGGCGCGGGCATTGCGGTGAAATAAACTAATCCGAGGAGGATTGTCATGAACATACTCGATGTTATTGAAGTGAAAAAGCGCGGCGGCGAGCTGACCGACGCGCAGATAGATCAGTTTGTTGACGCGACGATAGACCCGGCCACGCCGGATTACCAGCTGGCGGCGCTGCTGATGGCGATACGCATAAACGGCATGACCGACCGCGAGACCGTGCGCCTGACCATAGATATGGAGCATTCGGGCGACACGCTGGATCTGAGCGCGATAGAGGGCATACCGGTGGACAAGCACTCCACCGGCGGCGTGGGCGATACGACTACGCTGATACTCGCGCCGCTGATTGCGGCGTGCGGCGCGCCGGTCGCCAAGATGAGCGGGCGCGGGCTGGGCTTTACCGGCGGAACGCTGGACAAGCTGGACTCGATACCCGGCTTCCGCCATCAACTGGAGCCGCAGGAATTCATATCGATTGTACAGCGCGTGGGCTGTGCGGTCGCGGGGCAGAGCGCGCATCTCGCGCCCGCCGATAAGCGGCTGTACGCCCTGCGCGACGTGACCGGCACTGTTGATTCGCTGCCGCTGATAGTGTCGTCGGTACTGTCCAAGAAGCTGGCGGCGGGCACGCGCGCGATTGTGCTGGACGTAAAGAGCGGCTCGGGCGCGCTGATGGAGCGCGACGAGGACGCGCGCAAGCTGGCGCGCGACATGGTGCACATAGGCTGCCAGGCGGGGCGCAACGTGGCCGCGCTGGTTACGGACATGAACCAGCCGCTGGGCATGTACATCGGCAACGCGCTGGAGGTAGAGGATGCTGTGCGCATACTGCGCGGTGAAAACGGCGGCGCGCTGAAGGACGTTGTATTCAGTCTGGGCGAACTGATGCTGATCGCGTCGCGCGTGGCCGACACGCCCGAAGCGGCGCGCAAGCTTATGCGCAAAAAGCTGGACTCGGGCGCGGCACTTGAGAAACTGCGCCAGATGATCGCGGCACAGCACGGCGACGCGCGCGTTGTGGACGATCTGAGCCTGCTGCCGGGCTGCAATGAGAAGATTTCGGTGCGCGCGCCGCGCGGCGGCTGGATAAATGCGATGCGCGCGTGCGACATAGGCCGCGCGTCGATGCTGCTGGGCGCTGGCCGCGAGAGTATGGACGATGTGATAGACTTGGGCGTTGGTCTGATACTGCGCCACAGGCTGGGCGAGCATGTGGACGCGGGCGACGAGCTGGCCGAGCTGCATGTGAACGATAAGAAGAATCTCGAACGCGCACAGGCGATGCTGCTCGGCGCAATCGACATCGGCGACGAGCGCATGGAGCCCGCGCCGCTGATACATGCGGTTATACGCGAGTGATCTCGGGTGATACGGGCATATGGCCAGGGCAAAACCTCGGCCATATGCCTTAAATCGCTGCTGCATCAAACCGTGTTGTTGAAAGGCATTTGAATGAGCGATTATCTTACCCCCGTAAGGCCGGCTGACGCGCGTGCGATGGCCGCGGCGCGGGACTACATAGACTCGCTGGCCAAACCCATAGGCGCGCTGGGCGAGCTGGAGACGATAGTAATCCATCTGGCGGGCATATTCGGGCGCATTCCCGCAAATATCGACCGGCGGCAGATGCTGGTATTCTGTGCCGACAACGGCGTACACGCGCAGGGCATATCGCCCGTGCCGCAGTCTGTCACGCGGGTTCAGGGCATAAATATAGCCAAAGGGCTTACCGGCATGGGCAGGCTGGCCGAGCGCGCAAACGCGGCTATCGAAGCCTACGACGTGGGCATAAACGCGCCCGCCGCAACCTGCGCGCCGCTAATAAACAAAAAGGTAATGCCGGGCACGCACGACTTCACGACAGGCCCTGCGATGAGCCGTGACGAAGCGGTTCAGGCCATCGAAATCGGCCGCGCCGCCGCAATAAAGGCCGCGAGCGAGGGCATAAGTGTAATCGGCGTGGGCGAGATGGGCATATGCAATACCTGCACCTCGGCGGCGGTGCTGTCGGCGCTGACGGGAGCAGACGCGGGCGTGACAGTTGGGCGCGGCGCGGGGCTGAGCGAGGAACAGTTCGCCCTCAAGCGCGATGTGGTGCGCCGTGGAATTGCGCTGAACCAGCCTGACCCGACCGACCCGGTTGACGTACTTGGCAAGGTGGGCGGCCTTGACATATGCGCGATGACGGGCGCTTACATAGGCGCGGCGCAGTCGCGTATCGCGGCGATCGTGGACGGCTTTATAGGCATGGTCGCGGCCGTGTGCGCGACGCGCATACAGCCCGATGTACGCGGGTATCTGTTCGGCTCGCACGTATCGGCTGAGCCGGCGTTTCTGCTGGCCGCGAAAGAGGCGGGGCTTGACCCCCGGCTTAATCTGGACATGCGCCTGGGCGAGGGAAGCGGATGCCCGATAATGATGCAGATAATGGACGACGCGCTGTATACAATGAACAGCATGGTGTCGTTCGGCGGGGCAAATATCGACAAAAGCAATTATGTGGATATGAGGGACAGCGCCCGCAAATAGCCGGGCGGGCTTCACATGGCCAATGCAATCCCGGCTTTTCCGGCAATTGTACGTTGGAAAAGCCGGGAGCATTTTATGTTAATACGCAAAGACAGCAGGGCTGACTACAACCTTAACATCCGCTCAGGCCGTGTACAGCGCAGTTTTTGGAACAAAGCGGCATCACATATCGTCTAAAATCAATGCACATATCAAAATAAGAAGCATCTGATTCCTATGGGGGGAAACCGATGGATAAATATCGCAAGAAGAAGGCCGCCGAGGCGCGCAGACGCAAGGCGCGCAACACCCGCATCGCGGGGACGGTTATCGGTATTGCCGCGTGCGCGCTGATTACGTTTGCGGGCGTGCGCTTCATAAACGCGCGCATGGATAACGCCAGCGCACAGCAGTATCAGGCGGTTCTGCCCACGCAGCTGCCGCAGGGCACGCTCGCACCGGTACATACCGACTATATAAACGCCACGCCAGCACCCACCGCGGCGGCGCTGACCGCGGACGAGCTTAACGCGGGCGACGGCTGGATGCTGCTGCTGGTAAACAGCTCCAACGCTATACCCGACGGTTATGCGCCGACGGAGCTGACCGAGCTGTCCAACGGCCAGTCGGTGGACAAGCGCATATATCCGTCGCTGCAGAGCATGTTCGACGACGCGCGCGCGCAGGGCGTGTACCCGGTGGTAAGCTCGGGCTATCGCACGGCCAAGCAGCAGCAGTCCGAAATGGATGACAAAATACAGGAGTACATAGACGATGGCAAGTCCGAGGACGAGGCGCGCGCACTGGCCGCGACGTATGTGGCTCAGGTTGGGTACAGCGAGCACGAGGCCGGACTTGCGATAGATATAGTCGCCAAGGCCAATAAGTCGGACGACGACACGGTTTGGGCATGGATGAAGGAGCATTGCGCGGAGTACGGCTTCATATTGCGCTATCCCGAGGGCAAGGAAGGCGTGACCGGCATGAGTTATGAACCGTGGCACTTCCGATACGTCGGCGTTGAGGCCGCGCAGAAGATAATGGGCGCGGGTATTACGCTGGAGGAATATCTGGGCCAGGTGAATTGACGCATGATCGGCGGGCGCTGTAAAGGGCTGCTTACTAAGAATAGGCATGTATGTTGAGACAAAAAATTGGCAGGCAATCGGCTGGCAGCGCTCCCTGAATTGCATTGATACAAACATCGCACTTGCAAAAATTGCGGACGCGGTGTATAATGGGCGCATAAAAATGTAAGCGGAGGCATATTAGATGGATAAGCTTCGTATTGGCATAATCGGTACCGGCGGCATTGCCCATAAGCATATGGACAGCTATAAAAAGATGGACGACATTGAAATAATCGGCGCGGCCGACATAGTGCCCCGCAAGGCGCGCGCATTTCTGGACGAGTTTGGTCTGACTGACGTACCGGCGTTCGAGACTAAGGAAGAACTGCTGGCGCTCAAGCCCGACGGCGTGTCGGTATGCACCTATAACTCCACTC
>USEE01000097.1 GCA_900553645.1 uncultured Eubacteriales bacterium | reverse complement strand
ATTTATGCCAACAATTATTTAAGCGCCTTGCCGCGCATCATGAGGATATATTGTGATAAAGTTTTATCGATAAGTTTATGTTCTAATGAATTGGCGCTTTTCTTTTCGATATATTAATATTTAATGTTTCGCATCATTTTGGCACCGGGAAATTTTAAAAATTGCGTGTTTTTTGGCATGATTTATGTTATACTATCCGTATGACTGAGGGCATATGCCCTCCAAAGCGTGTCGGCGCGCGTATGCGCTGCCGACTTAAAATCGGCAAAAATTTACCAATTTGAAAGGATGGATTGAACTGTGGCAAAGACGGCAAAGACATTTCCGGGCGGCATACATCCGCACGAATTTGGCCAGGGTAAATCCGCCACAAGTGTGCAGTCTGTACGCGCGGCGCAGGCGCCCGCGCGCGTAGCAATATCAATGGCACAGCACATAGGCGCACCCTGCACGCCGCTCGTCAAGCCCGGTGCGCATGTACTTATGGGGCAGAAGATTGGCGAACCTGCCGGATTCATGGGCGCGCCCGTACACGCGAGCGTATCGGGCACGGTCAAGGCGCTGGAGACGCGCGTGCTGGCAAACGGCGCGGCCGCGCAGTGCGTCGTCATCGAAAACGACTTTAAGGACGAATGGGACAGTTCGCTCGTACCGCCTGAGGACGTTCAGTCAATGACGCGCGAGGAGCTGACCGCCTACACCCGCGAAAAGGGTATCGTCGGGCTGGGCGGCGCGGCGTTCCCGACCTCGATAAAATTGAGTCCGGCCGCAGAAAAGCCTATCGATTATGTAATACTGAACGGAGCGGAGTGCGAGCCGTTTCTGACCTGCGATCACCGCATGATGCTGGAAAACAGTGCGGCCATTGTGGACGGGCTTAAATACGCAATGCGCATATCGGGCGCGGCAAACGGCGTAATCGCGATTGAGGAAAACAAGCCCGATGCAATTGAGGCGATGATTAAGGCAGTCGCCAACACGCCGTTTATCGTACAGCCGCTCATGGTCAAGTACCCGCAGGGCGGCGAAAAGCAGCTCATTCAGGCCGTGACCGGGCGACAGGTGCCCTCGGGCAAGCTGCCCATGGACGCGGGCTGCATAGTCATGAATGTATCTACCGCGGCGGCGCTGAGCGACGCAATTTCGACCGGCCGACCGATTGTGGAGCGCATAATCACTATAACCGGCGACGTACCCTCCCCTGCCAATCTGCGCGCGCGAATAGGCGTGACATTCGGTGAGCTGATCGAGCAGTGCGGCGGCGTGCCCGACGATACGATTAAGATCGTATCTGGTGGCCCGATGATGGGTCAGGCGATAGGCAGGCTGGATGTGCCAATCGTAAAGGCAACCGGCGGCATACTGCTGATAAACCGCGCGCACGCGTCGAATATACCCGAAAGCGCGTGTATACGCTGCGGGCGATGCGTCGAGGCCTGTCCGATTCACCTGATGCCGCTCAGGTTAAACGAGCTGGTCATGCACGATGGATTTGAGCAGGCCGAGGCGATGCACGCGCTGGACTGTATCGAATGCGGCTCGTGTTCATACGTCTGTCCTGCCAAACGCGAGCTCGCCCTGTCGATACGCATGGGCAAGCGAGAGATTCAAAAGCGCCGCAAGGCGCGTAAGTAAAGGAGGCGCGCGCCATGGAGAACACAAACAATCTGATAGTAACCTCGTCGCCGCACATACGCTCGCCCCGCACCACGCGCAGTATAATGCTGGACGTGTGTATCGCGCTGATTCCGGCGGGCGTGGCGGCCGTGATACTGTTCGGCTGGCACGCGCTGGCGCTGATTGTCGCGTCGGTAATCGCGTCCGTCGCATCTGAGGCTATCTGTCAAAGGCTTATGCACAAGCGCGTTACTATAAGCGACTGTTCAGCAATAGTCACCGGACTTCTGGTTGCATACAACGTGCCCGCCAGTGCGCCGCTGTGGCTGCCTATGATTGGCTCAGCATTTGCGATAGTCATTGTCAAGCAGTTTTTCGGCGGCATAGGCAAGAACTTCATGAACCCGGCAATGGCCGCGCGCGCCGTAATGCTGGCCAGCTGGATGGGACTTATGGCGGGTTCGGCGTTCACCGCGCCGCTTAATTTCGCCGTGGACGCGTACTCGGGCGCAACGCCGCTGGTCAGCGCCGATACGTCCACCTACTCGCTGTGGCAGCTATTTATAGGAAACATTCCGGGCAGCATGGGCGAAACATGCAAGCTGGCGCTGCTCGCGGGCGGCGCATATCTGCTGGTGCGCAGGGTCATATCGTGGCGCATACCCACAGCCATGCTTGGTACGGCGTTTGTTTGCTTCCTTATTAATAGCGGTTCGTTCTATTCCGCAAGCACCTCTTCGGCGCTGTATCAGCTTTTGTCGGGCGGACTTATACTCGCGGCGTTTTTTATGGCTACCGACTATTCGTCGTCGCCGGTTACGCCCTTAGGTCAGATCATATACGGCGTGGGCTGCGGACTTATGGTATTCATCATTCGCGCGTTCAACCCCACCTATCCAGAGGGCTGTACATACGCGATACTGTTCATGAACCTGCTGACTCCCTTGATCGACCGCTGGACCGCGCCCAGAATATACGGGAGGGTGAAGAAAAATGCGTGAACTCGGCCAGCTTTCCCTCAAGCTATTTGCCTTTACGCTGGCGGCGGGGCTGCTGCTGGCGCTCACAAACGCCGTGACCGAAGGCCCCATCGCCGAGCAGCAGGCGCGCCAGGCCAACGCGTCGCGCTATGCGGTCATGGCCGACGCGGACGAATTTGAAGCGCTTACCGATGACGGCGCGTATGCTCAGACCGTGCCGTCGCTTACCGCGATATACCGTGCGCTCAAGGGCGGCGAGCCGGTTGGCTACACGCTCAACCTGTCCCCCGCCGGATACAAGGGCGCGATAGACATGACCGTGGGCATATCGGACGGCGGCGCGATAACCGGCGTGACGATTGACAGCCAGAGCGAGACGCAGGGCGTAGGCTCAAAGATAACCGGCGAGGACTTTTTAAGGCAGTTCGCCGGCAAGGCCGCGTCCAGTGACGAGCTGGAAAGCGGCATAGACACGATAACCGGCGCGACCGTCTCCTCCAGCGCCGTGAAGCGCGCCGTACAGTCGGCGGCACAGCTCAGCGAAAACGTGCTGGGGATTGAGCCGCATTCCGCCACCCCGATGGATCCGATCGACGAATACCGCGTAAAGACATTGCCGGGCGCAAGCGGATTTGAGAGCGTCGATCTGCTCAGCTTTTTAGGCGACTACGACACAATACGCGGCGTAAAGACCGCCTATTCCGGCTCTGACATTATCGGATATTCGTTCGATCTGGCCGCAAAGGGCTATAATGGCGACATACTGATGACGCTGGGTATTTCGAGCGTCGAGGGCCGCATAACCGGACTTGACATACTGGAAAACAACGAATCCGAGGGCTATGGCAAGCGCATTGAGGAAGCCGCCTATTACGAGCAGTACTCGGGGCTGGAGCTTACCGACGACGCGCTCAGTACGGTTGACGGCGTATCGGGCGCGACCAACACGTCGCGCGAGGTAATGCGCGCTGTCAAACAAGCCATATCGTTCTATCGCCAGTACTTAAACGGCGAGGGCGCGCCCGCGACGATCGACGACGCGGATGCGCTGACCGACATAACCAATCGCATGGCGGGCAGTGAGGCAAGCTTCCCGCTGATTGAAAAGGTGGAACAGGCCGAGCTGGGCGGCGAAACCATCGGCTATCGCTTTACTACTAAGGCCGCCGACGGCATATCCGGGCTGACTGTCGATGTGATAAGCGGGCGCATTGCGACGATTGCCTATCGAGGCGAGGGCGACGCGGCCACGCAGGACAACCTCAATACGCTGGTCGGCACGCAGATCGCGCCCGACGAAGTGACCGACGCGCTGACGGGCGCGACGTGGACGTATGACGCATTGGACGAAAGCATAGGCCAGTGCGCGGCGTTCTACGCGGCATACATTTCCGGAGAGGAGGCGGCGGCATAATGGACATGAAAAAGCTTAAAGGCATAGTATTCAACGGCATAGTCACCGAAAACCCAACGTTCCGGCTGGTGCTGGGCATGTGCCCCACGCTTGCGATAACCACAACGGTTTCAAACGGACTGGGCATGGGGCTGGCGGCTACTTTCGTGCTGATATGCTCCAATCTTGTAATATCGCTTTTGCGCAATTTCATCCCCGACAAGATACGCATACCCGCCTTTATAGTGGTAATCGCGACGTTCGTTACCATCGTGCAGCTGCTTTTGCAGGCGTTTATCCCCGCCCTGTACGAATCGCTGGGCGTGTTCATACCGCTGATAGTGGTCAACTGCATAATATTCGCGCGCGCGGAATCGTTCGCGAGCAAGAACCCGCCGCTGGAAAGCGCATGCGACGGACTGGGCATGGGACTGGGCTTCACGCTGGCGATAACGCTGCTTTCGGCGATACGCGAATTGTTGGGTTCGGGGACACTCCTGGGCATTCAGGTAATGCCCGACGGCTATCAGCCGATGGCGATAATTACTCAAGCGCCGGGCGGCTTCATAATGCTGGGGCTGCTTATGGTAGTCATGAACTCGCTGTTTAAGGCATACGACCGCCGCAGGGCGAGCAAGGAGGGATAGCATGAACATACTGCTGCTGCTTGTAAGCTCGATACTGGTAAACAACTTCGTGCTGGCAAAGTTTCTGGGCTGCTGTCCGTTCCTTGGCGTAAGCAAGAAGGTCGATACCGCGCTGGGCATGGGCATGGCTGTGACGTTCGTAATGGCGGTTGCGTCGCTGGCTACCTACCTTGTGCAAAAGTACCTGCTCGACCCGTTCGCGCTGGGCTATATGCAGACAATTGCATTCATACTGGTTATAGCGGTGCTGGTTCAGATAATTGAGATGGTAATCAAGCGCATATCGCCGCCGCTGTATCAGGCGCTGGGCGTATACCTGCCGCTGATTACCACCAACTGCGCCGTGCTGGGCGTGACCGTGCTTAATATTCAGTCGGATTACAGCCTGATCGAGGCGGTCGTAAGCGGCGCGGGCGGCGGACTGGGTTTCATGCTGGCGATAGTGCTGTTCGCGGGCATACGTGAGCGGCTGGAGACGGCCGACATGCCCGCGTGGCTCAGCGGCTTCCCGGGCGCGCTGATTACCGCGGGACTGATGGCGATGGCATTCCTGGGATTCAATGGAATGATACGATAGGAGGCGTGCGGATATGCAGATACTGATAGCGGCGGTTATACTGGGCGCGCTGGGACTGATATTCGGCGCGGTAATATTCGTAGCTTCCAAATATCTTAGCGTACCCACCGACCCCAAGCGCGACGCGGTGCGCGAATGTCTGCCGGGCGCAAACTGCGGCGGCTGCGGATTCGCGGGCTGTGACAGCTATGCCGACGCGATTGCCGCGGGCAAGGCTGCGCCCAACCTGTGCCCCGTGGGCGGCGACGCGGTTGCAGGCAAAATTGCCGAGATAATCGGCGTAAGCGCGGAAAAGGCCGAGCGTGAGGTCGCAACGGTAATTTGCCGCGGTTCCACCGAGAGGTGCCGCATAAAGTTCAATTACGAGGGCATACACGACTGCCGCGCGGCCGCGCTGGTCAGCGACGGCGACAAGGCGTGCAAGTTCGCATGTCTGGGCTTAGGCGCGTGCGAACAGGCTTGTCCGTTCGGCGCAATACACATTAACGACAAGCGTCTGGCCGAGGTCGATCCCGCCAAGTGCCGCGGCTGCCGCAAGTGCGTGGAGGTATGTCCGCGCGGCGTGCTCAAGATGGAGCCGCTTAACTACCCCGTGCGACGCGTGTGCTCCGCGATGGAAAAGGGCAAGGCCGTGCGCGACGCGTGTTCGGCGGGCTGCATCAGCTGCGGCAAGTGCGCGCGCAGCTGCAAGTTCGGCGCAATCGAGATGAAGGACAACCTGCCTCAGATAGACCATGACAAGTGCGTGGGCTGCATGAGCTGTGCCGACGCGTGTCCCACCGGCGCGATACGCGCAAACGAAGCGCTAAGGCGCGTGGCGCTGCTTGACGTAAAGAAGTGCGACGGCTGCGACGAGTGCCGCAAGGCGTGCCCGTTCGACGCGATACAGGGCGAGGAAGG
>USEE01000096.1 GCA_900553645.1 uncultured Eubacteriales bacterium | reverse complement strand
GGCTGGAACTCGTCCTTTTCCTCAAACGGAATATCGGGCAGAATCAGGCCGTCTATGCCGATCTCCTTGCATGTGGATATAAAGCGCTCGGAGCCATATGAGAACACGACGTTGGCGTAAGTCATAAAGACCATGGGCACGCTTACGTCGCGGCGAATTTCGCGCACAAAGTCGAATACCTTATCGGTGGTAATGCCGCCGCTGAGCGCGCGTAGATTCGCGCCCTGTATGACCGGGCCTTCGGCCGTGGGGTCGGAGAAAGGTATGCCCAGCTCGATCAGGTCAGCGCCGTTTTCGACGGCGGCGCGAACCGCGGCGGCGGTGGTCTCCAGATCTGGATCGCCGCAGGTTATGAAGGCTATGAACGCCTTGCCGTTTTCAAATGCACGGGCTATCTTACTCATGAATATCCTCCCCCCTGTAACGGGCGATGGCGGCGCAGTCTTTGTCGCCTCTGCCGGAGATGGTGACTACGATAATCTTGTCCTTATCCAGCGTCGGCGCGAGCTTTATCGCGTGCGCCACGGCATGAGCCGACTCTATGGCCGGGATTATGCCCTCGGTGCGCGCCAGATATTCGAATGCGTTGACGGCTTCATCGTCGGTAATAGCGACGTACTCCGCGCGGCCGATGTCGTGCAGGTGCGCATGTTCAGGGCCTACGCCCGGATAGTCCAGACCCGCCGATATTGAGTACACGGGCGCTATCTGGCCATACTCATCCTGGCAGAAGTACGACTTCATGCCGTGGAATATGCCCAGCTTACCGGTCGAAATGGTGGCAGCGGTTTCGAACGTATCTATGCCGCGTCCAGCTGCTTCACAGCCGATCAGGCGCACGCCATTATCTTCGATAAAGTTATAGAAGCTGCCGATTGCATTAGAGCCGCCGCCTACGCACGCGATTACAGCGTCGGGCAGTCGGCCTTCCTTTTTAAGTATCTGCTCCTTGATTTCCTTGGATATTACCGCCTGAAAATCGCGTACGATCGTCGGGAACGGGTGCGGCCCCATGACCGAGCCCAAGCAATAGTGCGTGTCGCTTATGCGTGAAGTCCATTCGCGCATGGCCTCGGATACCGCATCCTTCAGCGTGGCCGTGCCGGTCTTGACCGGGACGACCTCGGCGCCCAGCAGCTTCATGCGGTACACGTTGAGCGCCTGACGAATGGTGTCCTCCTCGCCCATGAACACGACGCATTCCATGCCCATCAGCGCCGCCGCGGTCGCGGTAGCCACGCCGTGCTGACCCGCGCCGGTCTCGGCGATCAGGCGGGTTTTGCCCATCTTCTTGGCCAGCAGCGCCTGTCCCAGCACGTTGTTTATCTTGTGCGCGCCGGTGTGGTTAAGGTCTTCGCGCTTTAGGTAAACCTTCGCGCCGCCTAAATCTTTGGTCATCTTTTCGGCATAATACAGCCGCGACGGTCTGCCGGCGTATTCGTTCAGCAATTCAGTCAGTTCGCTGTTGAATTCCGGGTCGTTTTTATAATGGTTGTATGCCTGTTCCAATTCTATGACGGCGTTCATCAGCGTTTCAGGTATATACTGGCCGCCGTGTATGCCGAATCGTCCGTTCGGATTGATCATGTGCCCTCGTCCTTTCTGACGGCGGCTGCGAATGCCGCCATTTTTGCTTCGTCCTTGGTTCCGTCGGTTTCTATGCCGGAGCTTACGTCCACGGCATAGGGATTTAGCTGCTTTATCGCGTCCGCTATGTTATCCGGGTCAAGCCCGCCCGCGAGGAAATACGGTTTTGACATGCCTTTAAGCAATGTCCAGTTGAACGTCCTGCCTGTCCCCGCACCTGAATCCATTAAAACATAGTCGGAAGTGCAGTTTTCTGCCGCGCGTATGTCGGCGGTGATTTTACGCGAAAGGCTTTTATTAAAGGCTTTTCAGACAGCCGACGCAAGCGGCTTATATATTCCTCGTCCTCGTCGCCGTGGAGCTGCGCTATATCTATTATACCGCATTTCAGCAGTTTGACAACAGATTCTACACTTTCGTTTACAAACACGCCAACCGCCTTTATCTGAGGTGAAAGCGCCTGTTTAAGCTGCATTGCGGTTTCGGGCGAAACGCGACGCTTGCTTTTAGATGCAAACACGAAACCAACGTAATCCGGCATTATACGGTTCGCTGCCTCTATATCGCCTATCCGCGTCAGGCCGCACAGTTTTATTTTAGTCATACGCCGCCCCGCAGTTCTGCAAGCTTGGCTTTTTTGTCGGCGGCTTTCATCAGCGTTTCGCCGATAAGCACCGCGTCCGCACCTATCTCGCGCAGCTTGGCTATGTCGGCCGCATCTTTTACGCCGCTTTCGGATACGAACAGCACGGCCTTAGGTATCTGCGCGCGCAGACGGCGGCTGTTGTTCGTATCGACCGAAAAATCCTTCAGATTGCGATTGTTCACGCCGATCATGCGTGCGCCTGCGTTTAGCGCCATGCCCACCTCGGATTCGTCGTGAGCCTCAACCAGCGCGGACAGGCCCAGCTCATCGCACACACCTATGTAATCCGCAAGCTGCTGCTTGTCAAGTATGGAGCAGATCAACAATACGGCCGACGCGCCCAGCAGCTTTGCTTCATATATCATATACTCATCCACCGTGAAGTCCTTGCGAATGCAGGGTATGCTTACGGCGGCGGCGATTTCACGAAGGTATTCGTCGCTGCCCAAGAACCATTTCGGCTCGGTCAGTACCGATATGCAGTTTGCGCCCGCCGCTTCATACTCGCGCGCGATTTGCACATACGGGAAATCCGGCGCGATTAAGCCCTTGGACGGCGAGGCTTTTTTGCATTCGCAGATGAAGGCTATGTCGGGAGTTTTGAGCGCGTTTTCAAATGCGAACGTGCCTTGAGGCAATGAGCGCGCCTGACGTTTTATTTCGGCAAGCGGCAGTCTTGCCTTGGCTTGCTCGGTGCGCTCGCGCGCATGAGCCGCGAGCTTATCCAGTATCGTCGTCATGCTTCGGCCTCCGGGCGGTTGCTGACCTCGATGAACTTTTCGAGCGTGACGAGCGCCTTGCCCGAATCGATTATGTCGGCGGCAAGCGCTATGCCGTCGCGCATGGAATCGGCCTTGCCGCCGATATAGAGCGACGCACCCGCGTTCATCAGAACCGCATTGCGCTTATGCCCCTTCTCGCCGCCGAGTATCGCGCGCGTGATTGCGGCATTTTCTGCGGGAGTGCCGCCCTTAAGATCGTCCTTAGTGCAGCGTTCGAAGCCGAAATCCTCTGGGGTGATTATCGACGATTTGAACCAGCCGTCGCGTATTTCGCATACCTTGGTGGGTGCGCTCAGCGAGATTTCGTCCAGCTTGTCCATGCCATAAACCACCATGCCGCGCTTTACGCCCAGATCGACCAACACCTGCGCCAGCGGCTCGACCAGATAGCCGTCGTATACGCCCAATAGCTGCATGGACGGCGAACCGGGGTTGGTCAGCGGGCCGAGTATGTTGAACACGGTGCGGAAGCCCAGCTCCTTGCGGATTGCGCCCACATACTTCATGGACGTGTGGTACTTCTGCGCGAAGAAGAAGCACATGCCGACTTCGTTCAGTAGTTCTATGCACTTTGCGGGGCTTTGCTGTATGTTTACGCCTAGCGCCTCCAGGCAGTCCGCAGTGCCGCACTGTGACGATGCGGCGCGGTTGCCGTGCTTGGCGACCTTCATGCCGCCCGCGGCCGCAACCAGCGCGGACGTGGTGGATATGTTGAAGCTGTGCGCGTTGTCGCCGCCGGTGCCGACTATCTCGAATATGTCCATGCCGGTATCGACGCGCGTAGCGTGGTCGCGCATTGCGGCGGCACAGCCCGCGATCTCGTCGGTGGTCTCGGCGCGCGCGCTTTTTGCGGACAGCGCCGCGAGGAAGGCGGCGTTCTGCGTGGGTGTGGTTTCGCCGCTCATTATTTCGTTCATCACGGCATATGCTTCGCCATAGGTGAGGTCTTCCTTGCTTACTATCTTTACGATTGCTTCCTTAATCATGGCTTATATCTCCTCAATAAAATTCTTAAGCATAGTCTTGCCGTCCGGGGTCATTATGGATTCGGGATGGAACTGAACGCCGTATATCGGGTAGTCCTTATGCTGAACCGCCATCACTTCGCCGTCGGCCGTGAGTGCGGTTATTTTTAGGCAGTCAGGAATGGTATCCGCAACCGCGGCCAGCGAGTGATACCGCGCAACCGGCGCGACGTCCGGGCAGTCCTTAAACAGTGGACAACTCTTATCGAAACGCACGTCCGACTGCTTGCCGTGCATCAGTTCCTTTGCATACGAGATCGTCGCGCCGAACGCCGCGCATATTGCCTGATGCCCCAGGCACACGCCCAGCGTGGGTATGTCCCTGCCCAGTGTGCGCGCCACGTCGATTATAACGCCCGCATCCTCCGGGCGGCCCGGGCCGGGCGAAAGCACTATGCGCGCGGGGTTCAGACTGCGAATCTCATCGACGGTCATTTCATCGTTGCGGATTACCTTTATATCCGGGTTTATCTCACCTATAAGCTGAAACAGGTTGTATGAAAAGCTGTCGTAATTGTCTATCAGAAGAATCATAGTTCCACCTCCTGCGCAAGTTCCAATGCCTTGAGCGATGACATTGCCTTGTTAAGGCATTCCTCAAATTCCTTTTCGGGAACGGAGTCTGCCACAATGCCCGCGCCGCTGCGCACGAACACCTTGCCGTTTTTCTTATATGCGATGCGTATCGCGATGCAGGTATCCATGTTGCCGGTGAAGTCGATGTAGCCGATTGCGCCGCCGTATATGCCGCGCTTGTTGTTCTCCAGCTCGCCGATAAGCTGGCACGCGCGTATCTTGGGCGCGCCCGACAGCGTGCCCGCCGGGAGTACGGCCTCGATTGCGTCCAATGCGTCGTGATCGTCGCTTATCTCGCCGCGCACGGTCGAGCCGATGTGCATTACGTGCGAGAAGCGCTCTATCGAATGCAGGCGTTCTACCTTGACCGTGCCGAACTTGCTTATCTTGCCAAGATCGTTGCGGCCCAGATCTACCAGCATGTTATGTTCGGCCAGCTCCTTTTTGTCGGCCAGCAGTTCGCCCTCAAGCGCCTTATCCTCCGCGTCAGTCTTGCCGCGCGGTCGCGTACCCGCCAGCGGGAAGGTGTGCAGCACGCCATCTTCAAGCTTAACCAGCGTTTCGGGCGATGCACCCGCCACCTCAACATCAGTGCCGGAGAAGTAGAACATGTACGGCGACGGGTTGATTGTGCGCAGTACGCGGTACGTGTTGAGCAGACTTCCTTCAAACGGCGCGGACAGGCGGTTGGACAACACTATCTGGAATATATCGCCTTCGCGGATATAGTGCTTGGCCTTTTCGACCATGCCGCAGAACTGCTCCTTATTAAACAGCGGCGTGACCTCGCCCAGCAGCCTGCCGCCCGGCTCGTTCTTCTTTTCGCCGTTGTGCAGCAGGTTGGCTATCTGTTTAAGCTCCCATACGGCCTTGTTGTAATTGGTCTCGGGATTGCTTAGCTGCATGTTGACGATGAGTATGATTTTCTGGCGGATGTTGTCAAACGCTATTACCTTGTCGAACAGCATCAGGTCAACGTCCTTGAATGCCTCGGTATCCTCGGGGTGCATCCTTACGCTTGGCTCGCTGTAACCCAGGTAGTCGTATGAAAAGTAGCCCACAAGCCCGCCCGTGAACGACGGCAGATAGTCAAAGCGCGGGCTTTTGTATTCGGACAATATCTGGCGCAGATAGTCGGCGGGTTTATCCGTCTTGACCTTTAGATTGCCGATGCGCATGTCATCCTCAACGCAGGTGATTTCGAGCTTGGGGTCAAATCCGATGAACGTGTATCGTCCCCACTTTTCGCTCGACTGCGCGGATTCCAGCATGTAGCAATGCTTTGATATGTTTTTAAGTATCTTTATCGTCTCGATCGGCGTGGTAAAGTCCGACAGAATTTCACAGCTGACGGGCGCTACGTCGTATTTGCCGGTAGCGGCCAGCTGTTCGATCTCACTTAGCGTAGGCGAAAACTTCATATCCATTACCTCCAAACAGAAATACTCCCTCGGCGTTTCTGCCAAGGGAGTAAACAAAAACGTCCTTGACAGAATGGGGCTTACTGTCAAGGACGAATAATGCACTTT